>CAJPFL010000098.1 GCA_905339315.1 Rhodocyclaceae bacterium | reverse complement strand
AAAGGGATGACACCATTGCATCAGGATGACATAAAGAACGACGGGGCCGCCCGCCCCAGGCCCAAATTGACCCTCGACATCCGCACCCTCACCTTCAACCTGCTGCTGTTCGCGCTGGTGTTCGCGGTCGGCATGTATTTCGTCCAGCGCAGCCAGCCGGGGGTGCGCGGGCTGCGCTGGTGGGCGGCGGCCAACGCCGTCGGCGGCATCGGCTTCATGCTGCTTTCGCTGCGCGGCCTGATTCCGGATTTCATCTCCATTGTCATCGCCAACTGCCTGCTGCTGGCGGCCCTGTTCTGCTTTCACGAGGGCATCGCCCGATTCCGCCGCCTGCCGAACCGCATGCCCTGGCTCGGTTCCCTGCTGGTGACCATCCTCGCCCTGCTCCTGTTCCGCTACACCTACATCCTGCCGAGCATCGCCACGCGCATCGTTATCATGGCGCTGCTGACGGCCATCCCGGCGGTGATGGCCGCCCGGCTGCTGGTGCTGGACGTACCGCCCCGGCTGCGCTCGTCGTACTGGTTCACCGCCTCGGCGTTCATTCAGTTCGCGGTCGTCTCCCTCGCCCGCGCCGCCTATACCCTGATGGTTCCGCCGGCCGACCTGATGAGCGCCGGTCCGACGCATGCCGTCTATTTCCTGTCGATCTTCTTCCTGCTGGTGGTGGCCACCTTCGGCAGTGTCTGGATGACGACCGTGCACCTCGGCATGGAACTCGAACACCAGGCCCGTACCGACCCGCTGACGGGCGCGATGAATCGCCTCGCCCTGACGGAGAGCGTCGTGCGCGACCTGTCGCGGGCACGGCGCAACGATCGGCCGCTCTCGCTGCTGATGTTCGACCTGGATCATTTCAAGCATCTCAACGACCGATTCGGCCACCAGCGCGGCGACGCGGCGCTGATGGCGGTCGCCGCAGCGACCCGGCAGGAACTGCGCTTGAGCGACATGCTGGCACGCTACGGCGGGGAGGAGTTCGTCGTCATCCTGCCGGACACCGACAAGGCGAATGCCCGCGATACGGCGGAGCGCCTGCGCAGGCGGATCGAGGCGCTGAAAATCGACCGCGGCGATGGCTCCGTCCTGACGGCCAGCTACGGCGTGGCGGCGTTTCCGGCGGATGGCGCCGACCTGGACAGCCTGATCGCCCGCGCCGATGCGGCGCTGTACGCCGCCAAGGCGGCCGGTCGCAACCAGGTCATGGCAGCCGAGATGCCGGCCTGACGTTCATGGCCCGAGGATACCGGCTCAGGAACCGGCTTGTTCGATCGTGGTTGCCACCAGGCGGACGGGCGCCACCCGCCCATCGGCATCGGTGCGTCCCAATCCGAGAAAGCGGCCGTCGGCCGCATACACCCGCCACTGACCGGCCGGCGAGCCCTGCCCTGCCGGCACCACCGTCTGGCCATGGCTGAAGCGCCGGGCAGCGGCCTCGTCGAGGCCCAGCATGGGCAACCCCGCCAGCAGGGCGTCGGCTGGCTGCAGGAGGGCATCGCGGGGCGCTGCCGGCAGTGCCTCCAAGGCATCGAGCGTGACGGCGCTTTCCAAATCCAGGTTGCCGATGCGGGTGCGCCGCAATGCGGTCAAGTGGCCGCCGCAGCCCAAAACCTCGCCGATATCCTGTGCGAGCGTGCGAATGTAGGTTCCCTTGCTGCAACTTACATCGAACTCTAGTCGATCTTCGGCGAAAGTGCGCAAATCCAGCGCATGAATGCTAACGGCACGCGGCGTGCGTTCGAGCTCGATGCCCTGGCGTGCATACTCGTACAGCGGCTTCCCGTCGCGCTTCAGGGCGGAATGCATCGGCGGCACCTGCAGGATGTCGCCGCGGAAACGGGCCAGGGCCGCTTCCACCTGCTCCCGGGTCACCGCCACCGGCCGGGTCTCTATTATGCGGCCTTCGGCATCTGCCGTGTCGGTGCGCACGCCGAGCCGGACAGCAGCCGCGTAGTGCTTGTCGGCGGCAAGGAGTTCCCCGGCGAACTTGGTGGCCTCCCCGAGGCAGATCGGCAACAGGCCGGTGGCCATCGGATCCAGCGTTCCGGTATGGCCGGCCTTGGCCGCGTTGAACAGCCGCTTGGCCTTCTGCAGGGCGGCGTTCGATGTCATGCCGGCCGGCTTGTCGAGCAGCAGGACGCCGTCGATCCGGCGGCGCGGCGGTTTGCTCGGACGGTTCATGGCAAGCTGCGTCGGAGGGGGCTAGCCCTCGTGCTTGCGGTCGGAGGCGACGGCTTCGTCGATCAGGCGGGACAGGCGATCGCCCCGCTCGACCGACTCGTCGAAGACGAAATGCAGTTCAGGCAGGGTATGGATGCGGATGCGGCGCCCGAGTTCGCGCCGCAGGAAACCGCTGGCGCGGCGCAGGCCGGCATCGATGTCCTGCCGCGCGGACGGGTCGGCCAGCGTGGTGTAGAAGACCTTGGCATGGGCGTAATCCGGCGTCAGCTCGACGCCGGTGAGGGTCACCAGCCCGACGCGGGGATCCTTCAGCTCCAGCCGGATCAGCTCGGCCAGCTCGCGCTGGACCTGCTCGGCGACGCGGCTGCTGCGGGAGAACTCCTTGGGCATGGGACGGTGACCCGATCAGAGCGTCCGCGCCACTTCCTGGATCTCGAAGATCTCGAGCTGGTCGCCTTCCTGGATGTCATTGTAGTTCTTCAGTGAGAGGCCGCACTCGAAGCCGGCCTTGACTTCGCGCACGTCGTCCTTGAAGCGCTTCAGCGAATCCAGCTCGCCGGTCCAGATCACCACGTTGTCGCGCAGCAGTCGCACCTGCGAGCCGCGGCGCACGAGGCCCTCAAGAACGTAGCAGCCGGCAACGGAACCGACCCTGGATATGCGGAACACCTGGCGGATCTCCACCAGGCCGATGGCGCTCTCCTTCTTCTCCGGCGTGAGCATGCCGGACATCGCTGCCTTCACCTCGTCCACGGCGTCGTAGATGATGTTGTAGTAGCGGATGTCCACGCCGAGGCTCTCGGCCAGCTTGCGCGTCTGGGCGTCGGCACGCGTATTGAAGCCGATGATGACGGCCTTCGATGCCGAGGCAAGGTTGGCATCCGATTCGCTGATGCCGCCCACCGCGGCATGGATGATGTTGACCTTGACTTCGTCGGTGGACAGCTTTTGCAGCGCATGGGCCAGCGCTTCCTGCGAGCCCTGCACGTCGGCCTTGACGATGAGCGGCAGGCTCTTGACCTCGCCCTCGCCCATCTGCTCGAACATGTTCTCCAGCTTGGCCGCCTGCTGCCTGGCCAGTTTGACGTCGCGGAACTTGCCCTGGCGGAAGAGCGCGATTTCGCGCGCCTTGCGCTCGTCGGCAAGCACCATCGCCTCGTCGCCGGCCATCGGCACATCGGACAGGCCCTGGATCTCCACCGGGATGGAGGGACCGGCCGCATCGATCGGCACGCCGTTCTCGTCGAGCATGGCGCGCACGCGGCCAAAGACGGCGCCGGCCAGCACGATGTCGCCGCGCTTGAGCGTGCCCGACTGCACCAGGACGGTCGCCACCGGACCCTTGCCCTTGTCGAGGCGGGATTCGATGACGAGGCCCTTCGCCAGCGTATTCCTTGGCGCCTTGAGCTCCAGCACCTCGGCCTGCAGCAGCACGTGCTCGATCAACTCGTCGATGCCCTGGCCGGTCTTCGCCGATACCGGCACGAAAGGCGAGTCGCCGCCGTATTCCTCCGGCACCACGCTCTCGGCCACCAGCTCCTGCTTGACGCGTTCCAGGTTGGCCTCGGGCTTGTCGATCTTGTTCACGGCCACCACCAGCGGCACATTGGCGGCCTTGGCATGATGGATGGCTTCCTTGGTCTGCGGCATGACGCCGTCGTCGGCCGCCACCACCAGGATGACCAGGTCGGTGGCTTTGGCACCGCGGGCGCGCATGGCGGTAAACGCCTCGTGGCCCGGCGTATCGAGGAAGGTGACCATGCCGCGCGGCGTCTCGACGTGGTAGGCGCCGATGTGCTGGGTGATGCCGCCGGCCTCGCCGTGGGCGACGCGCGTCTTGCGGATGTGGTCGAGCAAGGAGGTCTTGCCATGGTCGACGTGGCCCATGACAGTCACCACGGGCGCGCGCGGCTCCAGGACGGCGTCCTCCTTGTGCACTTCTTCCGCTTCGGCAAGCAAGGCATCCGGATCGTCGAGCTTGGCGGGCTTGGCGACGTGTCCCATTTCCTCGACCACGATCATCGCGGTCTCCTGGTCGAGGACCTGGTTGATGGTGACCATCGACCCGAGTTTCATCAGCACCTTGATCACTTCGGCGGCCTTGACCGCCATCTTGTGTGCCAGGTCGGCGACGCTAATGGTCTCCGGTACCAGCACCTCGCGCACGATCGGTTCGGAAGGCATCTGCGCCTGAGCATGCTCCTCGTGGTGCTGGTGGCGATGACGCCCGCCGCCCTTGGAGCCACGCCAGCCGGAAGCGCCGCCGGTATCGCCGCGCGTCTTGATGGCGCGTTTCTTGGCGGCTTCCTCCTTCCATGCGGTCGTCGCCTTCTTCTGCTTTTCGTCCTTCTTGTCCGGCTTGCCGGCTGGCTTGTGCAATGTGCCCGTGGTGCCGGGTGCGGCGGCTTCCTGCCCCTTGGTCTTTTCCGCCTCGACAGCCGCCTGCTGCGCCACCTGGCGCTCTTCGGCTTCCTGTCTGGCCTTGACCTCGCGCTCCTGCTTTTCCCTGAGCTCTGCCGCCTGGCGCGCCATCAGTTCGGATTGCTTTTGCGACTCCTGCTCGCGCAGCTTGGCCTGCTCGGCGTCGACCACGGGCTGGGGCGCGGCGGCCGGTGCCGGCGCGGCGGCTTCGGCTTCCTGGGACTCGTCGCGCTTGACGAAAACGCGCTTCTTGCGCACCTCGACCTGGATGGTGCGCGCCTTGCCCGAGGAATCGGCCTTCTTGATCTCGGTGGTCTGCTTGCGCGTCAGGGTGATCTTCGACTTGCTCTCGGAACCGCCATGCGACTTGCGCAGGTAGTCGAGCAGTTTCGTCTTGTCGGCATCGCTGAGCAGGTCGGTCTCGCCCTTCTTGCCCACGCCCGCCTTGTCGAGTTGCTCAAGCAGGGCAGCCGCGGGCATTTTCAGCTCGCTGGCAAATTGGCTTACGCTCGTCTGTGCCATGTCGGCTCCTTACTCGAACCAGTGCGCGCGCGCCGTGGTGATCAGATTTTTGGCCCGCTCGTCGTCGATGCCGGACAGTTCGACGAGCTCGTCGACCGCCAGATCGGCCAGGTCGTCTCGCGTGCGAACGTTGGCCCGCGCCAGCTTGGCCGCCAGCGGCTTGTCCATGCCTTCCAGGGTGAGCAGGTCATCGGCGACGCTCTCGAGTTGCTCCTCGTCGACGATCGCCTCGGTCAGCAGAACGTTGCGGGCGCGGTTGCGCAGCTCGTTCACGGTATCCTCGTCGAACGCCTCGATCTCCAGCATCTCGTTGAGGGGTACGTAGGCAATCTCCTCGACGGTGGAAAAGCCCTCCTCGATGAGGATGTCTGCCACCTCCTCGTCAACGTCCAGCTTTTCCATGAATAGCTTGCGGATCGAGCCGTGCTCTTCCTCGGACTTTTTCTTCGACTCTTCGACGGTCATCAGGTTGATGGCCCAGCCGGTCAGTTCGGAAGCCAGCCGCACGTTCTGGCCGGAGCGGCCGATGGCGATGGCGAGATTGTCTTCGTCCACCACCACGTCCATGCTGTGCTTCTCCTCGTCCACGACGATGCTGCTGACGTCGGCGGGTGCCAGGGCCCCGATGACGAACTGGGCCGGATCGGCCGACCAGAGGACGATATCGACGCGTTCGCCAGCCAGTTCGTTGGTCACGGCCGTGACGCGCGAGCCGCGCATGCCGACGCAGGTGCCGATCGGGTCGACGCGGGGGTCGTTGGATTTGACGGCGATCTTGGCGCGCACGCCCGGATCGCGCGCCGCGGACTTTATCTCGAGCAGGCCGTCTTCCATTTCCGGCACTTCCAGCTCGAACAGCCTGATGATGAACTCCGGCGCGGTGCGCGAGAGGATCAACTGCGGGCCGCGGGCGGCGCGGTCGATTTTCAGCAGGTAGGCCCGCACACGGTCGCCGACGCGCAGGTTTTCCTTCGGGATCATCTGGTCGCGCGGCAGGACCGCCTCGATGCGGCCGGCCTCGATGATGGCGTTGCCGCGCTCGATGCGCTTGACCGTGCCGGTGACGAGATGCTCCTTGCGCTCGAGGAAGTCGCTCAGCACCTGCTCGCGCTCGGCGTCGCGGATCTTCTGCAGGATGACCTGCTTGGCAGCCTGGGCGCCGATGCGGCCGAAATCGATCGGTTCGAGCTGCTCCTCGATGAACTCGTCGAGCTGAATGTCGGGCATCTCCTGCTGCGCCTCGGAGAGGGCAATCTGCGCATCGGGATGTTCCACGGCCTCGTCGGGCACGACCTGCCAGCGGCGGAAGGAATCGAACTCGCCAGTCTCCTGGTCGATGGCGACGCGCACGTCGGCCTCCTCGTTGGTCTTTTTCTTCGTGGCGGAAGCGAGCGCCGATTCCAGGGCCGCGAAGACGATATCCTTGGCGACGTTCTTCTCGCGCGCCAGGGCATCCACCAGCAGCAGCATCTCTTTGCTCATCTCTTTCTCCAACCCATTCTCAAGTCAGAACTTCAGGTTCGGCACCAGGCGGGCCTTGTCCACCTGGTCCAGTTCGAATACATGCGTCGCGCCGTCGCATTCCAGCCGCAGCCGGCCGGCCTCGACACCCGCCAGCCTGCCGGTGAAGTTGCGCTGGCCATTCACCGCCAGGCGCAGGCGAATCTGCGCTTCCTGCCCTGCGTAGCGGACAAAGTCCGCCTCCTTCTTCAGCGGCCGGTCGAGGCCCGGGGAGGACACCTCCAGCCGGTCGTAGTCGATGTTCTCGACCGCGAACAGGCGCGTCAGGTGATTGCTGACCTTGGTGCAATCCTCGATTGCCACCCCGTTCGGGCTGTCGATGAAGACGCGCAACAGGCGTGAGCGCGGGCTGGTCTCGAAATCCACCAGCTCGTAGCCCAGGCCGTCTACCGCCTGCTCGATGACCCTCTGCAATTCCATACGCGGCGCACAAATAAAAAATGGGCGAAACGCCCATCCCAGCCGTCCCCAAGCCCTTCCGACTGCAATGGAACGGACCCGGAACCAGAAAACTTGCGAATTATAGCAGAGGACGCCGGCAAGAATCAAACACTTGCCCGAGTTCCGTCATTTCGGCAGGGCTTTCATGAGGGCCCGGACTTCCTCCTCGGCGAGTTCGTGCGCCATGCCCCGCTTCAGGCGCGGCGACAGGGAAACCGGGCCGAAGCGCACGCGGATGAGGCGGCTCACCTGCACGCCGATGGCCTCGAACATTCGCCGCACTTCGCGGTTGCGGCCTTCATTGAGGGTGACGTGATACCAGCGGTTGGTGCCCTCGCCGCCGCGGGACAGGAGGGTGTTGAAGTGCGCCTCGCCGTCCTCCAGCTCGATGCCGTCGAGCAGTGACTGCTCCTGCTCCGGCTGCAGCTCACCGATGACGCGCACGGCGTACTCGCGCTCGAGCTCGTAGCGCGGATGCATCAGCCGATTGGCCAACTCGCCGCTGCTGGTGAAGATCAGCAGGCCCTCGGTATTGAAGTCGAGCCGGCCGACGTTCACCCAGCGGCCGCCGCCGATGCGCGGCAGCTTGTCGAAAACGCTGGGCCGGCCCTCGGGGTCGTCGCGCGAGACGATTTCCCCCTCCTGCTTGTGATAGACGAGAATGCGCGGGGTACGCGGCGCGAATTTCAGGTTGACCGGCTTGCCATTGACCTTGATGCGGTCCTGCGGGCCGATGCGCTGGCCGACGTGGGCCGGCTTGCCATTGACGCTGACCCGCCCGGCGACGATCCATTCCTCGAGTTCGCGGCGCGAGCCGAGGCCGGCCTGGGCCAGCATCTTGTGCAGCTTTTGCGGCTCGGCCTGGACGACGTGGCGCATGGGCTGGCCGCGGCGTCCGCCGGGACGCGGTTTGCCCTGGGGCGCGATGCGGTTGCCGTCGACTTCCTGGCGCTCCGGGGACGCCCGTTTCCCGGGCGGCGAAGCGGATCGCGAACCCTCGCCCCGGGCCGGCTCGGGCCGGCGCAACGGGCTACGCTTGCGCGGCGTCGGCAAGATCCATCACCCGTTCGATTTCAGTCAGCGGCGGCAGTTCAGCGAGGCTTCGCAGGCGCAGGTCGTCGAGGAAGCGCTTGGTCGTGGCATACAGCGCCGGGCGCCCCGGCGTGTCGCGATGGCCGACGGTATCGATCCAGCCGCGGCCTTCCAGTACCTTCAGCACGTTCGGGGTAACGGCCACGCCGCGGATGTCCTCGATGTCGCCGCGCGTCACCGGCTGGCGGTAGGCAATGATGGCCAGCGTCTCCAGCACGGCGCGCGAATAACGCGGCGGCTTCTCGTTCTTCAGGCGATCGAGATAGGTCTGATATTCCGGCCTGGTCTGGAAACGCCAGCCGCTGGCCAGCTGCACCAGCTCGATGCCGCGGCCCGACCATTCGCTGCGCAGGTCGTTGAGCAGGACGCGCCAGGTGTCGTCGTCGAATTCGTCGTCGAACAACTTCTTCAGGTCGGACAACGGCAGCGGCTCCGATGCGGCCAGCAGCGCGGTTTCGAGGATACGCTTGTATTCTTCAGGCGTGTATGGTTGGGACGTCGACATCGTTCGGTCCTGATTCGGATTGGGCCAATTTTACATAAATCGGCGCGAACACCTCGCGCTGGGTGACTTCGACCAGGCGCTCGCGCACGAGCTCCAGCACGGCGAGGAAATTCACCACCAGCCCGGCGACGCCGAGCGTGAGGTCGAACAGCTCGGCGAATTCGAGGTAGGCGCCGCCCTGCAGCCTGCGCAGGACGATGCTCATGTGCTCGCGCACGGACAGCTCTTCGCGCCGCACCTTGTGGTGCTGCGTCATCCTGGCGTGCTTCATGAGGGACAGCCAGGCCACCTGCAGGTCGTGCAGGTTGACGTCGGGCAGGCGCTCGCCCACCTCGTCGCTGATCCAGATCGACACCCACTGGTAGTCGCGCATCGCCTGCGGCAGTGTCTCGATCCTGGCGGCGGCGGCCTTCATCTGCTCGTATTCCAGCAGGCGTCGCACCAGCTCGGCGCGCGGATCGAGGGCTTCCTCCTCTTCGACCTTCTTCGGCCGCGGCAGCAGCATGCGCGACTTGATTTCCAGCAGCATCGCCGCCATCAGCAGGTATTCGGCGGCCAGTTCCAGGTTGCGCGCCCGCATCGCTTCGACATAGACCAGGTACTGCGCCGTCAGGGGCGCCATCGGGATGTCGAGGATGTTGATGTTGGCCTTGCGGATCAGGTAGAGCAGCAGGTCGAGCGGCCCCTCGAAGGACTCGAGGTAGACTTCCAGCGCATCGGGCGGGATGTAGAGGTCCTTCGGCATCTCCGGCATCGGCTCGCCGTAGAGCTTGGCGACGTGGGCCGGCTCCGGCGGGGATGCGGCAGTTTCGGCTTTGATCGGGTCCATGTCGGTCTTATGCAACAGTATAGGCGCCGGTACCGATGGCGATCAGGTCGCCACCGTCATTGTGCAGTTCCATGCGCGTCACCGCCACCTTGTTGCCGGTGCGCAGGATGGTGCCCTTCGCCTCGAACCACTCGCCGTGGCCGGGGCGCAGGTAGTCGACGCGCATGTCGATGGTGCCGATGCGGGCGAAGCGCTGCAGGCGCTCCTCGATCGGCTCGTCACGCAGCTTTCTCTGCAGGCCGAGGAAGGCCGTCAGGCCGCCGCAGACGTCGATCACCGAGGAAATGACGCCGCCGTGCAGGTTGCCGCGCACGAAGTTGCCGACCAGCTCGGGCCGCATGGCGAAGCGCAGCACCGGACATTCGCCGGCGAGCGACACCACGTCCAGGCCGAGCACCTTGTTGAAGGGGATCTTCTCGGCGAAGATTTCGTGGATCGAGGCCAGCAGCTTCGATTCGAAGTCCCGGTTGTGCGCCATGCCTGCGCTCACGTGTAGTTCAGGCCAACGGCCTCGCGCACGTCGCGCATGGTCTCGTTGGCAAGCTTGCGGGCGCGCTCGCAACCGTCGGCGATGATGTTGCGCACCAGGGTCGGGTCGTCGATATAGGCCTGGGCGCGCTCATGCATCGGCTCCTGCTCCTTGAGCACGGCGTCGATTACCGGGTGCTTGCACTCGATGCAGCCGATGCCGGCGCTGCGGCAGCCCTGCTGCACCCATTGCTTGGTACTCTCGTCCGAATACACCAGATGGAACTGCCACACCGGGCAACGCTCCGGATCGCCGGGATCGGTGCGGCGCACCCGCGCCGGATCCGTCTGCATGGTGCGGATCTTCTTCGTCACCGAATCGGCGCTCTCGCGCAGGGCGATCGTGTTGTTGTAGGACTTCGACATCTTCTGCCCGTCCAGACCGGGCATCCTCGCCGCCTCGGTCAGCAGCGCATCCGGCTCGACCAGGATCATCTTGGCTTCGCCCTCGAGGTAGCCGAACAGCCGTTCGCGGTCGCCCATCGACAGGTTTTGCGCCTCTTCGAGCAGGGCATGGCCACGCTCCAGGGCCTGGTGGTCGCCCTCCTGCTGGAAACGCGTGCGCAACTCGTCATAAAGCTTGGCGCGCTTGGCGCCGAGCTTCTTCACGGCCGCGCGCGCCTTCTCCTCGAAGTCCGGCTCGCGGCCGTAGAGGTGGTTGAAGCGGCGCGCGATTTCCCGGGAGAACTCGATGTGCGGCACCTGGTCCTCGCCCACCGGCACGCGGTTGGCGCGATAGATCAGGATGTCGGCCGACTGCAGCAGCGGGTAGCCGAGGAAGCCGTAGGTCGACAGGTCCTTGTGTTCCAGCTTCTCCTGCTGGTCCTTGTAGGTCGGCACGCGCTCGAGCCAGCCGAGCGGCGTCATCATCGACAGCAGCAGGTGCAGCTCGGCGTGCTCCGGCACGCGCGACTGGACGAACAGCGTCGCCTGCGCCGGATCGACGCCTGCGGCCAGCCAGTCGATGACCATCTCCCAGGCGTTATTCTCGATGGTGCCCGGCTCGTCGTAGGCCGTGGTCAGGGCATGCCAGTCGGCGACGAAGAACAGGCAGGGATACTCGTTCTGGAGCTTGACCCAGTTCTTGAGGACGCCGTGGTAGTGGCCGAGGTGGAGGCGCCCGGTGGGGCGCATGCCGGAGAGGACTCGTTCTGCGTACATTATGTATTTGTCAAAAAGTGAAAATCGAATCGAGGAGGCGGAAGAATACGCCCAGGAGCGGCCCGAGGATCCTGCCGAGTATATCGGTGAACAGCAGCACCAGCAGGATCGCCAGGCCGTAGGGCTCCAGCTTGGAGAACTGCCAGGCCAGCCGATGCGGCAGCAGGCTGACGGCGATGCGCCCGCCGTCGAGCGGCGGAATCGGCAGCAGGTTGAGCAGCATCAGCACGGCATTGATCTCGATGCCGGCACGGGCATTGCCGGCGAGGAAGGCGCTGAGCAGGCCCGGCTCCATGGCGATGGTTGCCTTGAGCAGCGCCGCCCAGCCGACGGCCATCAGCAGGTTGGTGCCCGGTCCGGCCGCCGCCACCCAGAGCATGTCCTGCTTCGGATGGCGCAACCGGGCAAAATCCACCGGCACCGGCTTGGCCCAGCCGAAGAGCATGGCGCTGCCGCCGATCAGCTTGCTCGCCACCAGGATCGCCCCCGGCACCAGGATCGTCCCGACCGGATCGACGTGGCGCAGCGGATTCAGGCTGATGCGCCCGGCCAGGTAGGCGGTCGGATCGCCGAAATGCCGCGCCACATAGCCGTGGGCGGCTTCGTGCAGGGTAATGGCGAGGAGGACCGGAATGGCGTAGATCGCCAGGGTCTGGATCAGGTTGTCCATGTCGGGGGAGCGAAATAAGCCGGCAATTCTACCAGACCGGCACCCCCGCCCTAAGCCAGCCCCAGAGGCTCCAGTGGCCCGCTGCCGGCGCGCACCAGCGCCGGCGCCAGGCCGGTCAGGTCGACCACCGTGGTCATTTCCAGCCCGCAGGCGCCGGCTTCGATGACCAGGTCGATGCGTTTCTCCAGGCGCTCGCGGATTTCCTCCGGGTCGTTCAGAGGCAGGTCATCGCCCGGCAGCATCAGGGTCGAGGTCAGCATCGGTTCGTTCAGTGCTTCGAGCAGCGCCAGCGGCAGGGGGTGGGCCGGCACGCGCAGGCCAATGGTCTTGCGCTTCGGGTGCAGGATGCGCCGCGGCAGCTCCTTGGTGCCTTCGAGGATGAAAGTATAGCTGCCCGGCGTCGTCGCCTTGAGCAGGCGGAACTGGGCATTGTCGACCCGGGCGTAGTTGGCGATCTCGGAGAGGTCGCGGCACATCAGCGTGAAATGATGCCGCTCGTCCACCTCGCGGATGGCGCGGATGCGCGCCACGGCCTCGGCATCGCCGAGGTGGCAGCCGAGCGAATACGCCGCGTCCGTCGGGAAGGCCACGACGCCGCCGGCGCGGAGAATGTCGGCCGCCTGGTGGATCAGTCGCGGCTGCGGCTGCTCGGGATGGACGGAAAAAAACTGGGCCATCGCCGGCTCAAATGAGGTCGCGCCAGATCGGCACAAGATCGTCCGGCAACGGCGGCGTCATGCCGAGGTCGGCATAGCTTTCGCCGGGGCCGTGGAAATCCGAGGCGACGGATGCTTTCAGGCCGAAGTGCCGTGCCAGGCGGGCGCACTCCTGCACCTCCTCCGGCGTATGCGCGCCGCAGGCCACCTCGATGCCCTGGCCGCCGAGGTCCCTGAACACGCCGAGGAAGACGCGCAGCTCGTCGCGGTCGACGCGGTAGCGCAGGGGATGCGCCAGCACCGCCACGCCGCCGGCGCCGCCGATCCAGCGCAGCGCATCCTCCACCGAAGCCCACTCATGCGGCACGTAACCGGGCTTGCCCTTGGCAAGGTAATGGTCGAACACCCTTTTCACGTCGGGGGAGAGCTTCCGCTCGACGAGGAAGCGGGCGAAATGGGCGCGGCTGATGATCGAGGCCTTTTCGGCATAGCGCGCTGCGCCCTCGTAGGCGCCGTGGATGCCGATTTTCTCCAGTTCGTCGGCGATGCGATGGGCGCGGCCGTCGCGGCCGTCGCGGATCGACTTCAGCCCCTCGCACAATTCACGGTTGGCAGGATCGATGCCGAGGCCGACGACATGGAAGCTGGCGTCGTCGCGCCAGGACACCGAAATCTCGCTGCCGTCGAGGAAACGCAGTCCACGCGCTTCAAAGGCGGCACGCGCCTCGGCCAGGCCGGCGACGTCGTCGTGGTCGGTCAGGGCGAGCAACTCCACGCCCCTGTCGGCGGCGCGGCGCGCCACCTCCGCCGGCGACAGCAGGCCGTCGGAGACGTTTGAATGGCAATGCAGGTCCACCTTCATGTTTGGATCTTACCCGAGGAAATCTTCCAACAGCGCCGCCAGCCGCATAGGCTGGTCGTGGTGCAGCATGTGGCCGCTGTCCTCCAGCACCGCCTCGCGCAGGTCGCGGAAGCTCGCCAGGCGCGCGGCGTAGTCCTCCGCCCGGCCGGAGAATTCCTTGTAGAGGCCCGAGTCTCGCGCCACTACCCACAGCACCGGCGCCGTCACCGCGCGCCAGCAGGCCCTGGCTTCCTCGAAGCGGTAGAGCAGCGGACTCACGACGCGATGCCAGGGGTCGGCGGCATAGCCGATGCGTCCGTCCGGCCGCCGCTGCGAGAAGTTCGCCGCCAGAAAATCCGCCTTGTCCTGCGTCAGGCGCGGGTTGTCGCGCATCAGCCGCGCGGCGAACTCGCCGAGATCGGCGTAGTCGCGCAGGGTCGCGCCGGCCTTGTCCTGGTCCAGCCACTTGGCGTAGCGGCCCGGCGCCTGCGCCGGCTCGGTCGGGTGCAGGCCGAAACCCTCCAGGATCGCCAGTTTCGCCACCCGCGCCGGGCGCACGCCGGCATACAGGCCGACGACGTTGCCGCCCATGCTGTGGCCGACCAGGCGCACCGGTTCGTCGGGCGCGTAATGGTCGAGCAGGCGCTCGAGGTCGGCGAGGTAATCGGGAAACCAGTAAGACGCGTTCAGCCACTCCGACTGGCCGAAGCCGCGCCAGTCTGGTGCGATGACGCGCCAGTCGCGCGCGAAGGCATCGACGAGGAACTGGAAAGAGGCCGAGCAATCCATCCAGCCGTGCAGCAGGAACAGCTTCGGCGCGTCCGCCGGCCCCCACAGGCGCACGTGGGCTTTGAGGCCGCGGATCGTCAGGAATTCGGAAGTGCTTGATTTCATAAGTCGCGAATCATAACCGATGATTTATCCTTGATTCCGGTATGTGCGCAAGCTATAGTCGCTCCGCTCGCGCGGGAGAGCGTGGCAAGGCAACAAGGCCACCGCCGAAGGCGCAACACCCGGAACCGCTCAGGCAAAAGGGCCGCGCAGCGAAGCACAAAATCTGGAGAGAGGCGGCATGCGCCGCCCACCGAAGGGGCACCCCGCCAGCGCGGGAATCTCTCAGGTACAAGGGACAGAGGGGTGAAGCGAAACCGCTTCGCCCCTTTTTCATTGCGCTAAAGAACTCGAACGACGCAACCCAAGTACTTATGCCAAAACAAACTCCGCTGTACGCAACCCACGTCCGCCTCGGCGGCAAGATGGTCGATTTCGCAGGCTGGGACATGCCGCTGCATTACGGCTCCCAGGTCGAGGAGCACCACCTCGTGCGCCGCGACGCCGGCATGTTCGACGTCTCGCACATGCTCGCCATCGACCTCGAGGGCACCGGCGCCCACGACCTGCTGCACAAGCTCATCGCCAACAACGTCGACAAGCTGACCGTGCCCGGCCGCGCGCTCTACTCCTGCATGCTCAACCCGCAGGGCGGCGTCATCGACGACCTCATCGTCTACTTCTTCCGGCCGGACTTCTACCGCGTCGTGGTCAACGCCGGCACCGCCGACAAGGACCTCGCCTGGATCATGCAGCATGCCGGGAGCGTTGCGGTAAAGCCGCGGCGCGACCTCGCCATGATCGCCGTGCAGGGGCCGAACGCCCGCGCCAGAACCTGGGCCGCCCTGCCCGGCGCGGAGGCCGCCAGCGCGGAACTGAAGCCCTTCCACGCCGCCTGGCTCGGCGACGCGCTGATCGCCCGCACCGGCTACACCGGCGAGGACGGCTTCGAACTGATGATTCCCGCCGGGCGCGCCGAAGCGACCTGGAACGCGCTGCTCGGCGCCGGCGTGAAACCCGCCGGCCTAGGCGCGCGCGACACCCTGCGCCTCGAAGCCGGCATGCCCCTCTACGGCCAGGACATGGACGAGCAGACCTCGCCGCTGGAGGCGGGGCTGGCGTGGACGGTCGATCTGGCCGCGCCGCGCGACTTCATCGGAAAGTCAGTCCTCGCAGGACGGCGGCCCGGCATGCAGACCCTCGGCCTGCTGCTCACCAACAAGGGCGTGCTGCGCGCCCACCAGAAGGTGTTCACCGCGCAGGGCGAGGGCGAGATCACCAGCGGCACCTTCTCGCCGAGCATGAGCCGCTCGATCGCGCTGGCGCGCCTGCCCGCCGGCTGCGCGGTCGGCGACACGGTCGAGGTGGAGATCCGCGACAAGCGCCTGAAGGCGACGGTGGTCAAACCGCCCTTCGTGCGCAACGGCAAGGTTTTGGTTCACGACAATTGATCCCCAGGAGAAAAACATGAACGTTCCCGCCGACCTGAAATACGCCCAGTCCCACGAGTGGGCGCGCCTCGCCGACGACGGCCTCGTCACCATCGGCATCACCGACCACGCCCAGGAAGCGCTCGGCGACATCGTCTTCCTCGAACTGCCCGAAGTCGGCCGCAAGGTGAAGGCCGGCGAGGAATGCGCCGTGGTGGAATCGGTGAAGGCCGCCTCCGACATCTACGCGCCGATCGCCGGCGAGGTGGTCGCCGTCAACCAGGCCGCCGTCGACGCCCCCGAGTCGGTGAACCAGGACGCCTACGCCGCCTGGCTGTTCAAGCTGAAGCCGGACAACGCCGCCGACCTCGACGGCCTGCTCGACGCCGCCGCCTACGCCAAGGTCGCCGCCGAAGACTGAGCCATGTCGAACCTTCCGCTTTCCGCACTCGAGCAGCGCGACGAGTTCATCGCGCGCCACATCGGCCCCGATGCGGCCGAGACCGCCGCCATGCTGGCCGCCGTCGGCGCCGCCAGTCTCGACGAGCTGATCGGCCAGACGGTGCCCGCCGCCATCCGCCTGGCGCAGCCCCTGCAGCTCGCAGGCCCGATGCGCGAGCACGAGGCGCTGGCGAAGCTGAAGGCCATCGCCGCGAAGAACATCGTCAGGAAATCGCTCATCGGCATGGGCTATTACGACACGCTGACGCCCAAGGTGATCCTGCGCAACCTGCTGGAGAACCCCGGCTGGTACACCGCCTACACGCCCTACCAGGCGGAGATCGCCCAGGGCCGGCTGGAAGCGCTGCTCAACTACCAGCAGATGGTGATCGACCTCACCGGCATGGAACTGGCCAACGCCTCGCTGCTGGACGAAGCCACCGCCGCCGCCGAGGCCATGATGATGGCGCACCGGCTCAAGGCCAGCGAGCCACGCTCCCGCTTCCTGGTGGCCAGGGACGCGCATCCCCAAACCATTGAGGTCGTCTGCACCCGGGCCCGCCCGCTGGGCCTCGACGTGGTCGTGGGCGATCCCGCCAACCTCCCGCTCGATGGCGGCACCCTGGGCGTGCTCCTCCAATACCCGGCCACCGACGGAGGCATCCGCAACGATAGGGCGCTGGTCGAAC
>CAJPFL010000097.1 GCA_905339315.1 Rhodocyclaceae bacterium | reverse complement strand
CGCATCGTCCACCAGCTCGCCGATGGCGATGGCGAGCCCGCCCAGGGTCATGGTGTTGATGGACAGGCCGAAGTAGCGGAACACCAGCGCGGTCACCAGCAGCGACAGCGGGATCGCCGTCAGCGAGATCAGCGTGGTGCGCACGTTGAGCAGGAACAGGAAGAGGATCACCGCCACCAGGATGGCGCCGTCGCGCAGCGCCTCCTCGACGTTGGTCACCGAATGCTCGATGAAGTCGGCCTGCTTGAAGAGGAACTGCGGCGCTTCGACGCCCTGCGGCAACGACTTCGACAGATCGGCCATGGCGCGCTCGACCTCGCGCGTCAGGGCCACGCTGTCGGCGGAGGGCTGTTTCTGCACGGAAAGGATCACGGCCGGTTTGGCGTTGTAGCCGGCGTCGCCGCGCTTGATGGCCGGGGCCAGTTTCACCTCGGCGACCTGCTTGAGCAGGATCGGCTGGCCGTTTCTTACCGCCACCACCAGGTTCTGCAGATCCTCGATGCGGCTGGTGCGGCCGATCTGGCGGATCAGATACTCGCGGCCCTGCGCCTCGAGGAAGCCGCCGCTGGTGTTGGCGCCGAAGTCCTTCAGCGCGGCTTCCAGCTTCTCGCGCTCGATGCCCAGCGCCTGCAACTGCGCCGGCTTCAGCTCGACGCGGTACTGCCGCACCTCGCCGCCGATCGGAATCACCTGGGCGATGCCGGGAATGGTCAGCAGGCGCGGCCGCATCACCCAGTCGGCGTATTCGCGCACGGCCATCGGACTCACCTTGGCCGGGTCCGCATTTGGGTTGATGGGCAGCGCGATCAGCAGGATCTCCCCCATGATCGACGAGATCGGGCCCAGTTGCGGCACGATGCCTTCGGGCAGTTGCTCACGCACCAGGTTCAGGCGCTCGCTGATCTGCTGGCGGTTGCGGTAGATGTCCGAGCCCCACTCGAACTCGACATAGACGATGGACAGGCCGATGCCGGAGACGGAGCGCACGCGCGTGACGCCCGGCATGCCGTTCATGCTCGATTCGACGGGGAAGGTGACGAGTTGCTCGACCTCCTCCGGCGCCATGCCGCCGGCCTCGGTCATCAGCGTCACCGTCGGCTTGTTGAGGTCGGGGAAGACGTCCACCGGCATCTGGCGCACGGTGAGCGCGCCGTAGATCACCAGCAGCAGCGACACGCCGAGGACAATCAGCCGCTGCTTCAGGCTGGCGTGGATGATGTATTCGAACATGGCTATCTGACCTGGGCGAGCAGGCCGGCGCCTTCGGTGACGATGCGTTCGCCGTTCTTGATTCCGGAAATCGCCGCCGCGCGGGCCGCGTCGAGCGGCGCCACGCTCACTTTGCGCAGAACGAAGCGTTCCGCCCCGTCACGCACCCACACCGCCGTCTCGCCGGCACTGACTTTTATCAGCGCGACCTGCGGCAGCGCCGCACCCTTGACGGTGCGCGAGGTCTGGGCGATCACCTTCAGCGGCTGGCCGACGGCGACCGGGACGTCAGTCGACTTGACGCGGAACAGCAAGGGGATGGCCTGCTCGCGCAGTTGCCGGCCGCCGCCGACGAACTGCAGCTCCAGCGCGCCGTTGCCGGGCAAGGGCGCGGAAGCCGTGGCAAGGCCCTCCGCCAGCGCCGCGTCGTAGGCCAGCGCCTCCACCGCCAGGCGCGCCGGGTCGATCACCTCGAACAGGATTTCCTTCGCTTCCACCACCTGCCCGGCCACCACATTGGCGGCGCCGATCACGCCGGATACCGGTGCAGTTAGCCGTTCCGGCGCGCCGATGCTGGCGCCGACGGCGGCGCGGCGCTTCTTCAGCGCCTCGGCCTCGAAGCGCGCCGTCTCGATGGCCGCTTTCGACACGACGCCCTCCAGCTCCACATAGCGAACGAGCTTGCGCTCGGCGATGGCGAGCTGCGCGTCGATCTCGGCGAACTGCGCCTGCTGGTTGCCGCGCTCGATGCTGCTGGCGACGGGGCGCAGATACGCCAGCACCTGGCCCTTGGCGACCTTCTGTCCCAGCGTCGGCAATCCCTTCGGGCCGGCCTCGATGCGGCCGGACTGGGTCGCCTGGATGCGCCCGCCGGCGTTCGGGTCGGCGATCACCTTGCCGTTGAATTCGACAGTGGCCGCCAGTTCGCCGACCGCTGCGACGATATGGCGCAGGCCGAGCTGGCGCTGCACCGTCTTGGGCACGAACAGGCTGCCGTCGGGAAGCCGCTGCGCCGCCGTCGCTTCGGCGGGCAGCGCTCCCGCCGGCGCCGGTTTAGCGGCGGCTGCGGGCTTCTTGTCCTGGCTGTGATCCTCGTCGCCGTGGGCGTCGGCCCGCCCGGCGGCAAGCCCCAATAGCGCGGCCATGACAACGGCCGCAAGATTCATTCGAGACATCGATTCCATCCTTAGTAGTGTTTGCGGTTCATCTTGCGCCGGCGCACGGCGACGAGGCCGGCGCCGGCCAGCAACAGCGCGCCCGAGGCGCCCCACACCGTCCATTCGCCCCAGCCGTGGGCATGTTCGACACCGGGCTGCGGCGCGGCGAGGTCGAGCGTGGCGGTGAGCAGGTCGGCGGCCTCGCCCGCCTGCACGGAAATCGTCAGCGGGTACTTGCCGGGATTGGCGAAGGCCTGGCCCGGCACCGCATACACGCCCGGCGCGATCTGGGCCGCGACGGCCTTGAAGGCTCCGCTCTCGATCTCGATCTCGGCGTCGGGCACGGGCGCGTTGTCGGCGTAGCGGTCGAGATAGAGGGTCAGCTTGCCTTCCGCCAGCACGGCGACCAGCTCGAATTCGTCGGACTGCGCGGACGTGCGCGGCGCGACATCGCCCGCCATAGCCGGTGCGGCGCCGTCGCCATGATCCTCACCGCCGTGCGCCCAGGCGGCCGACGCGAGGAAAGCCGCCGCAATGAATGAAATGAAGTGCTTAGTTACGGCGTAACGCCCGCTGACGCAGGTATTAGCCTGCACTGAAACTCCGCTTTGCTCCGTTTTCAAGGCAGAACCCCCAGAACTTGTTTGAGACGGGATTGGGCCGCGGCATGCGCGACCTGTTGACGGTTGTTGAAAGTCTCGGCCTCGAAGGCGGCGGCGCGCACGCGCAGCAGCGTCGTCAGGTCGGCTTCGCCCAGCGCGAACGATTTCTCGGTCAGGCTCAGGTTGTCGGCGGCCAGTTCGCGGCGTTCCCGTGCCATGGCGAGCTGGCGCTCGGCCGCGGCGAGGTCGAGGCGAGCTCTGTCGACATCGAGTTGCAGCCGGTGCCGGGCCAGCGCCAGCTCGGCGTCGGCCTGGGAGGTCTCGGCCCGGGCGGCGGCGCTCTCCTGGCGCACGCGCGGACCAGAGGAGAAGGGAATCGTCAATTTCACGCCGATCATGTTGGCGTAAGGCTCGGAGAAATCCCCCCGCTCGCGCACCACGCGTACGGCGAACTCGGGCGCGTCGCGGCGGGTTTCCTCGGCCACGCGCTGCTTGCTGCGCGCCGTCCGGGCTGCAGCGGCAGCCGCTGCCAACTGGGGGTGATCATCGGAAGGCTCCCGCGCAGGAACCGCCCGCTCCTCTGCCAGCACGGCGGGCGCCGATGTGCCGGTGAGGTTGTGCCAGGCCTGTTCGGCGGCAAGCAGGGCGGCCTTCGCCTCGATGGCTTCCGCTGCCGCGGCCAGGCGTTCGCTTTGCGCCAGATTGGCATCGATGCGGGCCAGATCGCCGGCTTTGTAGCGGCGCTGCACATCCTCGTCCAGCGCGCGGGCGGTCTCCGCGCGGCGCGCGGACAGATCGCGCGCATTGCGGGCAGCGGCTACGGTCCACCAGGCTTCGCGCACTTCGCCCGCCAGCTGCAGGCGCAGGGCTTTGCTTCGCGCGGCGACTTCCGCCATGGCGCTCTCCGCCTCCGACTCGCGTGCCGCCTTCTGCCCGGGCAGCCAGAGCGGAACGGCCATTTCGGCCTCCCATTCCTGCTTGCCGCGGTTGCGGTTGAGCCGGTCGTTCAGGCCGGAAAGGGACAGCGCAGGCGGGGCGGGCGTGAAGCCGGCGGCGATCTCGGCGCGCGCCCGCGCTTCGTCCTCCCGCGCGGCAAAGGCAGCCGCCTGCGGATGGCGGGTCCAGGCCTGCTCCAGCGCCTCGCCGAGGCTCTGGGCATAGGCCGGCCAGACGATTGCCAGCCCGACCAGCAGCATCGGTATTGTTTTCATCGGGGCTTGTCCTCCCTTGTTCATGGTGGGCATGATGCTTTCAGCCCCCCAACTAAAAGCTGACAGGAACATTACAAGTTTGTAATCTTCGAAAACCGGGGGTCCGCGCATGCACAATTGGCCCACGTGACCACGTCCACAAGGGATGCGATGAAAATCCTGATCGTCGAAGACGAGCCAAAGACCGGCGACTACCTGAAGCAGGGCCTGTCCGAGGCCGGCTTCGTGGCGGACCTG
>CAJPFL010000096.1 GCA_905339315.1 Rhodocyclaceae bacterium | reverse complement strand
GTTACGCCTTGCAGCCGCGCGCCGGGTCGGCCAGCGCCTTCCAGGCCACGCCCTGCACCAGGTTCTGCTTGCCGACCACCTTGCGCAGGTACATGTCCTGCACCGGGTTGTGCGCCTTGGACAGCGTCCAGGTGCCGCGCGGGCTGTCGATCTTGGCGCCCTCCATGGCCTTGATCATGGCCGGCTTGTCGCCGATGTTGCCCTTGACGGCATTGACGCCCGCCGCGAGCAGCTGGCCGGCGTCGTAGCCCTGCACGGCATACACGTCCGGCTGCAGCTTGTAGGACTTGGCGTAGGCCAGGCGGAAGGCGTTGTCCTTCTTGGTGTTGAGGCTGTCGGCATAGTGCAGCGTCGTCTCGACGCCCTCGCCGGCATCGCCGACGGCTTCCAGCACGCCATCGGTGAGGAAGCCCGAGCCGTAGAGCGGGATCTTGCCCTTGAGGCCGGCGGCCTGGTAGTCCTTGAGGAACTTGGCGGCGCCGCCGCCGGCGAAGAAGGCCACCACGGCGTCAGGCTTGATGCTGGCGATCTCGGTGAGCAGCGCCTGGAATTCCACCTGCGGGAAGGGCGTGTACAGCTCCTTGACGAGCTTGCCGCCCTCCTTCTCGAAGCCTTCCTTGAAGCCCTGCATCATCTCCTCGCCGGCGGCGTACTTCCAGGTGATGAATACGGCGTTCTTGTGGCCCTTGGCCTTGAGCACCTTGCCCAGCGCGTGCGTCGTCTGCCAGTTGGAGAACGAGGTGCGGAAGATGTTGGGCGCGCACAGCGCGCCGGTGACGGCGCCGGCGCCGGCGTTGGGGTTGATCCACAGCGTGCCCGCCTCGCGGATCACCTTGGCCATGCCCATCGCGACGCCGGAATGCACGGTGCCGATGATGACGTCGACCTTGTCGCGCTGGATCAGCTTGTTGGCGTTCTCCGGCGCCTTGGCGGGGTTCGACTCGTCGTCGACGACGATGTACTCGATCTCGCGCCCGCCCAGCTTGCCGCCGCGCTCCTCCACCGCCAGCTTGAAGCCGTTGGTGATGGCCACGCCGAGGGCGGCGAAGGTGCCGGTGTAGGGCAGCATCAGGCCGACCTTGATCTTGCCCGTCTGCGCCAGCGCCGCGCCGAGCGGCGCCAGCGTACCGACGGCGGTCGCGCCGGCCACGGCGGCCGTGCCCTTGAGAAACTCGCGGCGATCGAAGCCTTTTTCGTTCCTGCTCATGTTGTCTCCTCCTGGTTGATTTTTCGTGTTGGCCCGTCCGTGCGACGGGAGTCAAGCCGCACCAGTCTAGCCCCGGCGGGTCAAATCCGTGTCATGGGTTTGTCAAATCTTCGTCAAATCAGGGCTAAAAGGACGCGCGTGCCGCCCTCGGCGCGGCGCTCGATGCTGACTTTCCAGCCGGCCTGCTCGCAGATGCGCTTGACGATGGCCAGGCCGAGGCCGAAGCCCTCTCCCGTCGCGAGCGAGTCGCCGCGACGGAAGCGGCGGAACAATTCGGGAATCTGCTCCGGCGCCACGCCGCGGCCGGTGTCGGTGATCTCGACCGTGCCGCCGCGGGTGCGCAACGCCACCGTGCCGCGCTCGGTGTAGCTGACGGCATTCGCCAGCAGGTTGGAGAGCACCACGTGCAGCGCCCGGCGCGGCACGCGCAGCGGCAGGCTCTCCGGGGCATCCACCAGCAAAGTCAGTCCCTTCGCCACGGCGCGCTCGCGCACGCCCTCGGCCACCTCCTCGACGCACTCGCGCAGGTCCACCTCGCCGCGGATGCCGTCGGCCTCCTCGCGCGCCATCAGCAGGAAGGCGTTCACCAGGTCCGCCAGGCGCGCCGCGGCGGCATCGATCTTCTCCAGCCGCTCGCGCGCCTTGGGCGAGAGGCTGCCGTCCTCCAGCATCAATTCGCAGCTGGTCTGGATGGAGGTCAGCGGCGTGCGCAGCTCGTGGCTGACGTCGGCGGTGAACGCCCGCTCGCGATCGAGCAGGCGCCCCATGCGCGCGTGGTAGCCGTCGAAGGCGGCAGCCAGCTCCGCCACCTCGCGCTCGGGATAGAACTGCTCGAGGCCGCTCTCGCCGCTGCGGCCGTCGAGCTCGCGCACGCGCCGCGCCAGGTCCACCACATGCCGCGTCAGCCAGCCGGAGGCCCACAGGCCGATCAGCGCCGTCACCAGCGCGGTGAACACGGCGCCCAGCACCAGCGCGAGGGTGAACGCGCGCGCCCTTTCCTCGTGCAGCGAGACGGAATAGGCGAGATAGAAGCGCATGCTGCCGATCTCGCGCACCTCGACGCGGTAGCGATCGGCGCCGCTGGCGACATCGTGGAAGCCCGGTTCGAGCTCGCGCAGCTCCGCCGGCAGCTGGCGCTGCTCCTCGAGGCCGCGCGTGGCATAGCCATGCACCAGCCAGCTGGCGCGGAACCACTTGCGCAGCGACAGCGCCTGGGTGTCGGCGCGGACGTCGAAGCGTTGCAGCGGTCGGTAGGGCGGGCCGTCGATCGAGCCGATGCGCTCGTACTGCTGCAGCAGGCCCTCCATCTCGTCGGAGACGATCTGGTCGATGAGCTGCGCCTCCTGGTGGCGGTTGAGCTGCAGGATGGCGACGGCATGGATCAGCACCAGCACCGCGCCGACGAGGGCGAAGGTCAGGGCAAAGCGGAGGCGGAGGCTATGTCTGACCGACATCCGCGGCGGAGAAGCGGTAGCCGACGCCGTGCACCGTCTCGATCGGCGAGAGGCCGCTCGCATCGGTGAGGGCACGCCGCAGCAGGTGCATGTGGCTGCGCAGGGAGTCGCTCTGCGGATGCTCGTCGCCCCACAGTTCCTGCTCCAGCTCGGCGCGCGAATACACGCGGTTCGGCGCCGACATCATCATCTCCAGCAGACGCAGGCACTTGCGCGAGAGGTGCACCGGCCGGCCATCCACGCTGACGGCCATGTTGCCCGGATCGAAGGCGATGGCGCCATGGACCAGCTTGCGGTTGACGACGCGGCCGCGGCGGCGCGCCACCAGCGCTTTCAGGCGCGCCTCCACCTCGCGCAGGGCGAAGGGCTTGACGAGGTAGTCGTCGGCGCCGCAATCGAAGGCCGTCAGCTTGTCATCGAGGACGTCGCGCGCGGTGAGGATCAGCACCGGCACGTCCAGGCAGGCCTCGCGTCGCAGCTTGCTGCACAGGCGCAGGCCGTCCATGCCCGGCAGGCCGAGGTCGAGGACGATGGCGTCGAACTCGCCGGACACCGCCAGGTGCATGCCGCTGACGCCATCGCGCGCCATGTCGACGACGCAGCCCCGGCCCTCGAGGAATTCGTAGAGGTTGGTGGCGATGTCGAGGTCGTCCTCGATGATCAGGACGCGCATGAACGGTTCAGCTTCTGAGTTTGAAGCGCTGGATCTTGCCGGTGGCGGTCTTCGGCAGCTCGGCGACGAACTCCAGCCAGCGCGGGTACTTGTAGGGCGCCAGCTTGTCCTTGACGTGCTGCTTGAGCTGGTCGGCCAGCGCCTCGGAGGCCTCGAGGCCGGGCTTGAGCACCACCCAGGCCTTCGGCTTTATCAATTCGTCGGTGTCGGCATGGGCGACGACGGCGGCTTCCAGCACCGCCTCGTGGGTCATCAGCGCGCCCTCGACCTCGAAGGGCGAGACGTAGATGCCGGAGACCTTGAGCATGTCGTCGGAGCGGCCGCAGTAATGGTAGTAGCCGTCGGCGTCGCGGGTGTACTTGTCGCCGCTGCGCGTCCATTCGCCCATGAAGGTGTGGCGCGACTTCTCCCGCTGGTTCCAGTACATCACGGCCGCCGACGGTCCGCTGATCTGCAGTTCGCCGATCTCGCCGTCCGCCACCGGCTGACCATCCTCGCCGATGAGGCGGATGCCGTAGCCGGGCACCGCCTTGCCGGTGGTGCCGTAGCGCACCTCGCCGGGACGGTTGGAGAGGAAGATGTGCAGCATCTCGGTGGAGCCGATGCCGTCGAGGATCTCGACGCCGAAATGCTCCGTCCAGCGCTTGCCGATGTCCGCCGGCAGCGCCTCGCCGGCCGAGGTGCACATGCGCAGGCGCAGCGCCTCCCGCTTCGGCAGCTCGGGGCTGGCGAGCAGCGCCGCGTAGAGCGTCGGCACGCCGTAGAAGATCGACGGCTTGTGTTCCGTCAGGCGCTTGAACACCGCCTGCGGCGTCGGCCGCTCGGCCATCAGGATCGCCGTGGCGCCGACCGACATCGGGAAGGTCATGCCGTTGCCGAGGCCGTAGGCGAAGAACAGCTTGGCCGCGGAGTACACCAGGTCGTTTTCCTGGATGCCGAGCACCGGCCGGGCGTACAGCTCGGCGGTCTGGATCAGGTGCGAGTGCAGGTGCACCGTGCCCTTCGGCGAACCGGTCGAGCCGGAGGAATACAGCCAGAAGCACATGTCGTCGCAGGTGGTCGGCGCCGGCTCGAATTGGGCGGAGGCCTTGGCCATCAGGTCGGAGAACAGCAGCTGGCCCTTGGCGTCCTTGCCGGAGACGATGATGTGCTTCAGGTGCTTGTGCTTGCCGACGATGCCTTCGAACTGCGGCCACAGCGCCTCTGAGACGACCAGTGCGCAGGCGCGCGAATCGCCCAGCATGAAGTCGTAGTCGCCGGCGGTGAGCAGGGTGTTGGCGGCGATCGGCACGACGCCGGCCTGGATGCTGCCGAGGAAGGCAGTCGGGAAGTCGATGGTGTCGAGCAGGCACAGCATGACGCGGGATTCCTGCCCGATGCCGAGGCCGGCGAGCACGTTGCCGAAGCGGTTCACCCGCTCGGCCAGCTCGCCGTAGGTGGTGCTGCCGGCATCGTCGATGAAGGCGACCTTGCCGGCGCGGCCGGCCTGCAGGTTGCGCTGGACCAGGTCCCAGGCGGCGTTGTAGTCGCGCGGCACCGTGACGCGCGGCGGCGAGACGCGATGGTCGGCCGTGGAAAGCTGCGGCATGTTCTCCTCCTTGTGTGCCGTTCGCCGGCGTTTATCGGGTGAATTCTATCGCGCCGCCGGGAAGCAGGTAGAGCACGATGGCCTTGCCGCCGGTGACGGTCGGGTGATGCGCGTGGCCGGCCGGATACACCAGCCAGCCCTTGCCGCGGCCGTCGAACTGCGCGCCGGCGTCGAGCGGCATGATCATGTCGATCTCGCCGTTGGGATGGCGGTGGTGCGGCCCCTTGAGGCTGTCCATCACGACGACGTCGACGCTGAAGCCGTGGATGGCGTCGCCGGGCTTGATGACCCGGCTGAACTTGATGCCGCCGGCTTCGCGGTTGCACATCCAGCCGGCGGCGATGCCCGCCTGGCAGGCCTCGAAGATGCGCTGAAACTCGCTGCCGTCAGCCGGGATTTCCGCGTTCAGCCAGGCATCCAGGGCGCCATCCAGCGGCCGCCCGGCAATGCGTCCGGTGATACCGGCAATCAGTGTGGTGAATTCCTCGACGGTGATATTTCCCATTTCGGCTTGGTCCTTGTAAACAGTTTGCAGTATAGTTCCGATCCATTCGGGTGATTTTTACCCAGTTTAATGCATAAAACCAATATGGCAAGTGTTATAGTGCATCGTCTTGTGCCATTATGCCAAGCCAATCAGGTATCTGAACCGAAGGGGGAAAACCCATGACGGCCGAGCCTTCCGCAGCATTCGCCGAATCCGGGGACAGCGAGCATTCATATCTGCAGCAGCTCGGCGCCCGCGTGCGCGATGCCCGCACGCGCCTCGGCCTGTCGCGCAAGGCGCTGGCCGGCAAATCCGGTGTCTCTGAGCGCTACCTGGCCCAGCTGGAAAGCGGCCAGGGGAATATTTCCATCCTGCTCCTGCGCCAGGTGGCGGCGGCGCTCGACTGTCCGCTGACGGAGCTGCTGGGCGAGCGCGACAGCCAGCCGATCGAGCTGACCCTGCTGATCCAGTACCTGGAGAAACTCTCGCCGAAGAAGCTGACGCAGGCCAAGGCCATCCTCACCAGCGCCTTCGGCGAGCAGGATCCGCTGGAGCGGCGGCAGCGCGTGGCGCTGATCGGCCTGCGCGGCGCCGGCAAATCCACCCTCGGCCGCAGCCTGGCCGACCACCTCGGCGTGCCCTTCGTCGAGCTCGACGACGAGATCGAGCGCGAGGCCGGCGTGCCCGGCTCGGAAATATTTTCCCTCTACGGCCAGAACGCCTACCGCCGCTTCGAGAAGCGCTGCCTGGAACGCATCATCGAGCACCACGAGCATGTCGTCATCGCCGCCGGCGGCGGCCTCGTCACCGAAGCCCCCACCTACGAACTGCTGCGCTCCGCCTGCTACACGGTCTGGATCCGGGCCAGCCCGGAGGAGCACATGCAGCGCGTCATCGCCCAGGGCGACCTGCGGCCGATGACCGGCCGCGAAGAGGCCATGGCCGACCTGCGCCGCATCCTTGCCGAACGCAACGACCTGTACGGCCTGGCAGACGCGGTCATTGACACCTCAAATAAAACAGTTGACGCAAGTCAAGAAGAGTTGCAGAATATGTACAATATTTCGACTTAAAGCTTCTGCCTGCACTATATTGCTGTGCTGGCCGGGGCAAGCAACCCAACCGGAGGCACAGTGATGATCACCTACGACACCGACCCTTCCCGCTACGCCCACTGGCGACTGGCCTTCGACGGCCCCATCGCCACCCTCACCCTGGACATCCAGGAAGACCGCGGCATCAAGCCCGGCTACAAGCTCAAGCTGAATTCCTACGACCTCGGCGTCGACATGGAACTGCACGACGCCGTGCAGCGCATCCGCTTCGAGCACCCCGAGGTGAAATGCGTCGTCATCACCAGCGGCAAGGCGCGCATGTTCTGCTCCGGCGCCAACATCTACATGCTCGGCCTGTCGACCCACGCCTGGAAGGTGAATTTCTGCAAGTTCACCAACGAGACGCGCAACGGCCTCGAGGATTCCAGCGAGCACTCCGGCCTGAAGTTCCTCGCCGCGCTGAACGGCGCCACTGCCGGCGGCGGCTACGAGATGGCGCTGGCCTGCGACGAGATCGCCATGATCGACGACCGCTCCACGTCGGTCAGCCTGCCCGAAGTGCCGCTGCTGGGCGTGCTGCCCGGCACCGGCGGCCTCACCCGCCTGGTGGACAAGCGCAGGATGCGCCGCGACCT
>CAJPFL010000095.1 GCA_905339315.1 Rhodocyclaceae bacterium | reverse complement strand
AAGGGCGTGTATGCCTACGACTTCGGCGACGTCTCCGGCTACACGCCGCTGATGAAGATGTACACCCTCGGCCACGACTTCATGCCGCCCTCGATCCATGCCGGCGGCCTGCGCTACCACGGCGATTCGCCGCTGGTGTGCCAGCTCTACAACGAGGGCCTGATTGAGGCGGTGGCGGTGCCGCAGATCGCCACCTTCGAGGCCGGCGTGCAGTTCGCCCGCGCCGAGGGCATCATCCCGGCGCCGGAATCCTGCCACGCCATCCGCGCCTGCATCGACGAAGCGCTGCGCTGCAAGGCGAGCGGCGAGAAGAAGACCCTCTTCTTCAACCTCTCGGGCCACGGCCACTTCGACATGGCGTCGTACGACAAGTATTTCGCCGGCGAGCTGGTCGACTACGAATATCCGGAAGCAGCGGTCAAGGAGGCCCTCAAGCGCTTGCCGAAGATCGCCGCCTGAACCTGGGCTGAAGGGACGGCATGCAGGTTCTGCGCACCGTTTTTTTTCTACTGGTGCTCGGCAACCTGCTGCTGTTCGCCTGGGGACAGGGCTATCTCGGCACGACCGGCGGGGTCGGCGAGGCCGAACGGTTGGCTGCCCAGATCGAACCGGACAAGCTGCACATCGCCGGCAAGGGAATCCCGAAAGAAAATGCGGAAGCGCCGCCCCGCGAAGATTGCCGTGCGCTGGCGGGGCTGGAGCCCGAAGCTGCAGGGAGACTCGCCGAGCTGCTCGCCGGCCGCGATGCGCAACTGAAGATCGGGCAGCGGCCGCTCGATGAGCCGAAATCCTGGTGGGTGCACATCCCGCCCCTGCCGAACAGCGCGCAGGCCGACAAGAAGGCCGCCGAACTCTCCAGGCTCGGCATCAAGGATTTCTACGTCGTGCGGGAGGGCGGGCCCAACCAGTACGCCATCTCGCTCGGCCTCTACAAGAGCGAGGAGAGCGCGAACAATTATCTGAATGCGCTGCTCAAGAAGGGCGTGAAGTCGGCGCGTATCCAGGTGCGCGAGGCCCCTGGCGACAAGTCGGTCGTGGAAATACGCGGCACCCCGCAGCAATTGGTGAATGCGCTGGCCGAGCTGCCGCCGGAATTTTCCGGTGCATCCAGGGCGGACTGCGCAGCCGCCAGGCCATGACATTCATCGTCGGCCTTACCGGCGGCATCGGCAGCGGCAAGAGCGCGGCGGCCACGCTCTTCGAGGAATTCGGCGCCGCCGTGGTGGACACCGACGCCATCGCCCATGAACTGACCGCGCCGGGCGGCACCGCGATTGCGCCGATTCGGGCTGCCTTCGGCGACGAAGTCGTTGCGCCGAACGGAGCGCTCGACCGCGCCGCCATGCGCCGCAAGGTCTTCACCGATGCGCAGGCTAAGGGCCGACTGGAAGCCATTTTGCATCCCATGATCCGCGCCGAAGCGGATCGCCGCAGCGCCGCCGCCCGCGCCCCGTATGTCGTCCTCGTCGTGCCGCTGCTGGTCGAGTCCGGCGGCTACCGCAGCCGCGTGCAGCGCATTGCGGTGGTCGACTGTCCGGAGGCGGTGCAGGTGGCGCGCGTCATGTCCCGCAGCGGGCTCTCCGCCGAGGAGGCCCGCGCCATCATGGCCGCGCAGGTCGGCCGTGAGGCGCGCCTCGCCGTGGCCGATGACGTCATCGACAATGGCGGGGAGTTGGCGGCACTGCGTCCCCAGATCGAGGCACTGCACCGACGTTATCTGGAAATGGCCGCAGTTTCATAGGTTTCCGGGGGGTTCTTGTTGTTATTTGTCGGGGAATGGTTCAGAATTGCCCGAATTTATTCCTCGGCACGGCACGGCGCGGCGTGATCACCTACGAATATCCTCTGAACGAGCGCATTCGCACACTGCTGCGCCTGGAGGACCTGTTCGACAAGACGGGGCACTTCATCGGCGCCGATGGCGCGCTGGAGCATCATGTCGCGCTGGTGACGCTGTTCGAGATCCTCGATGTCGCCGGCCGCGCCGACCTGAAGTTCGACCTCGTGCAGGAGCTCGAGCGGCAGCGCCAGATCCTGCTGTCCTTCCGCAACAACCCCGACATCTCCGAGGCGGCCCTCTCCGGCGCGCTCTACGAGATCGAGCAGGCCTCGGCGGCGCTGCTCAACATGCAGGGCAAGATTGGCCACTACCTGCGCGAGAACGACTGGCTGATGAGCATCAAGAGTCGCGCCTCGATCCCCGGCGGCGTCTGCGAATTCGACCTGCCCACCTACCATTACTGGCTGCACCGCGACCCGGCCGCGCGCCAGCGCGACCTCGCAGGCTGGCTCAATCCGATGCTGCCGATCCGCGACGGCCTGTCGATCGTGCTGCGCCTGCTGCGCGCCTCGGGCCGCCAGGAGCAGCAGGTCGCGCAGCACGGCGCCTACCAGCTCATGCTCGGCGGCCGCACGGCGCAAATGGTGCGCCTGCGCGTCGGGCGCAACGAGCCCTACGTGCCGGAAATCAGCGCCAACAAGTACGCCCTCAACATCCGCTTCACCACCCCCGGCACGGACGCACGTCCGCGCCAGGCCGACAGCGACGTCGTCTTCGAGATGACCTTCTGTAACCTGTAAACATATCCAACAACGTCCAGGGTAATCCTGAAACGCCATCATAAGCCAGCGTAAATGCTGGCTTTTTTGTCCTATAATGTCCAGAGAGGTAGCCAGGAATCCGGCTGCTAATGGGTAGCTAGACGGGTAGCTAGGCGGGGAATGGGTAGCTAGGAATACTCTAGCTACCCATTCCAAGGGGATAGGGGGCGAACATGGGCAAGCTCAAGGATGTGCAGTTGCGGAACTGGGTCAAGGCCGGCAGGCCGCTGGCGATGACCGACGGCGACGGCCTGACCTTCAC
>CAJPFL010000094.1 GCA_905339315.1 Rhodocyclaceae bacterium | reverse complement strand
GAGCAGCTGGCGCTGGACGTGAGGGCGCTGTTCGCCACGCCGACGCTGGCCGCGCTGGCGCAGGCGCTGGGCGGCGAGGCCGTGCAAGCCGAGGTGCCGCCCAACGCCATCCCGCAAGGCTGCGAACGCATCACGCCGGACATGCTGCCGCTGGTGCAGCTGAGCCAGGAGGAGATCGACCGCGTCGTCGCGACGGTGCCCGGCGGCGCACCCAACGTGCAGGACATCTACCCCCTCGCCCCGCTGCAGGAGGGCATCCTCTTCCATCATCTCGCCGACGACGGCGGCGACGTGTACCTGCTGCATTCGATCTGCCGTTTCCCCGATCGGGCGCGTCTCGATGCGTTCGTGCTTGGCTTGCGGCATGCCATCGAGCGGCACGACGTGCTGCGCACGGCGCTTCATTGGCGCGGGCTGGCGCAACCCGTCCAGGTGGTGTGGCGCGAGGCGACACTGCCGGTCGAAGAGGTGGAGCTCGAGGCGGCGGATGGCGACGCCGTCGGATCGTTGCGTGCAGGCGCCGATCGCATCGACCTCGGCATCGCGCCCTTGCTGCGCCTGCGCATCGCGCGCGACAACGCCGCCGGCCGCTGGGTCGTCCTGCTGCGCTTTCATCACGCCGTGCTCGACCACACCTCGCTGGACGTGCTGATGCGCGACGTGGCGGCACACATGCTGGGCGAGGCCGAACGGCTGCCGCCGGCCCGGCCGTTCCGCGAGCATGTGTTCTTCGCACGGCGGCGCGATGCCGCGGCGGAGGACGACGCCTTCTTTCGCGAAATGCTGCATGACGTCGACGAGCCGACCGCGCCCTTCGGCCTGCTCGACGTGCGCCACGACGGCTCGACCGTGGGCGAAGCGCGCCAGGTGCTCGATCCGTCGCTCGCGCGTTGCATTCGCCGGGTGGCCCGCCGGCGCGGCATGAGTCCGGCGAGCGTGTGCCACCTCGCGTTTGCGCAGGTGCTGGCGCGGGTGTGCGCCCGCGACGACGTGGTGTTCGGCACCGTGCTGTTCGGCCGCATGCAAGGCGGCGAAGGCGCCGACCGCGCGCTCGGACTGTTCCTCAACACCCTGCCGCTGCGTGTGCATGCCGGCACGGCCTCGGTGGACGAGGCGCTGCAGCGGGTGCATGGCGACCTGACCCGGCTATTGCGCCACGAACACGCGCCGCTGGCGTTGGCGCAGCGCTGCAGCGGCGTGGCCGCACCGGCGCCGCTGTTCAGTGCGCTGCTCAACTACCGGCACCTCGCGGAGGGCAGTACGGCGCACGATGCCGCCTGGGCCGATGTCGAGGTGCTGCATGGCGAGGAGCGGACCAACTACCCCTTGCTTCTGTCGGTCGACGATCTCGGCGAAGGTTTTGCGTTGGCAGTGCAGACGGTGTCGCCGGTGGACCCGCGGCGTGTCTGCGAGTACATGGCGCAGTCGCTGGCGAGCCTGGCCGAGGCACTGGAAGAAGCGCCGCACCAGGCGCTGTCGCAGCTGCAGGTGCTGCCCGAAGCCGAGCGACAGCGGCTGCTGCACGGGCTGAACGCGACGAGCGCGCCGATCCCGGCGTGCTGCCTGCACGAACTGGTGCAGGCGCAGGCGGCGACGACACCGAACGCTACAGCGCTCGCGCACCGCGGCACGCAGCTCAGCCACGGCGAACTCAACCGCCGTGCCAACCGGCTGGCGCGCCACCTGCGCACGCTCGGGGTGGCGCCGGATGCGCGCGTGGGCATCTGCTGCGAGCGGAACATCGGGTTGGCCGTGGCGATGCTCGCGGTGCTCAAGGCCGGAGGCGCCTACGTGCCGCTGGACCCGGCCTACCCGGCCGAGCGGCTGGCCCACATGCTGCGCGACAGCGCGCCGGTGGTGGTGCTCAGCGAGGCGGCGCTGATGGACATGCTCAGCGGCATGACCGAACACGGCACCACCCTGATCGACCTGCACGACGAAGCGGCCTGGGCACACCAGTGCGAGGACGACCTCGCGTGCGAAGACATCGGGCTCACACCCACGCACCTGGCCTACGTCATCTACACCTCGGGCTCCACCGGGCAGCCCAAGGGCGTGGCCATCGAACACCGCAACGCGGTCAACTTCATCGCCTGGGCGCTGCGCGAGTTTGCGCCCGAGGAACTCGCGCACACCCTGTGGGCCACCTCGGCGAACTTCGACCTGGCGGTGTTCGAGCTGTACGCGCCGCTGGCCGCGGGCGGCACGGTGCAGTTGGTGGACAACGCGCTGCAGGCGGGGCAGGCGGGGGCGCTCACGCTGATCAACACCGTGCCCTCGGCGCTGCAGGCGCTGCTCGAACAAGGCGAGCTGGGCGACCACCGCGGCACCGTCAACCTGGCGGGCGAGGCGCTCAAGCGAACGCTGGTCGAGCGCATCTTCGAGCACACGCAGGCGAGCGCGGTGTGCAACCTGTACGGCCCGACGGAGACCACCACCTACTCCACCTGGGTGCGCATGCAGCGCGAAGACGGCTTCGCCGCGCACATCGGGCGGCCGGTGGCCAACACGCGGCTGTACCTGCTGGACGAACACGGCCGCCCGGTGCCCGAAGGCGTGGCGGGCGAGCTGTATATCGGCGGGGCAGGCGTGGCGCGGGGCTACCTGAACCGGCCCGAACTGACGGCAGAGCGCTTCGTGGCCGACCCGTTCAGCCAGGAGCCTGGGGCACGCATGTACCGCAGCGGGGATCTGGCGCGCTGGCGCGAGGACGGCAACCTGGAGTACCTCGGGCGCAACGACCAGCAGGTGAAGATCCGCG
>CAJPFL010000093.1 GCA_905339315.1 Rhodocyclaceae bacterium | reverse complement strand
CCGCCCGGGCTTTCGTTGCCGATGGCCCATTCGCTGGTATCGACCTTCACCGGCAGGTCGTCGGTGCGGCGGCGGTTGGCCGGACCGGCGAGGTAGGTCCACAACTGGTCGAAGCCGACGACGAGATCGACGCGCGGCTTGAATTTCTGCCGGCTGTAGCGGCGCAACGGCGGCGCGCTCCAGAGGCGGTGCAGGTTGCGCATCAGCGCCGCGTAGCTTGACTGGCGCGCCACCAGCGGCAGGCCGAGCCGGGCCGGCTCGACGCCCTTCTCGATGCCGCCGATCTGGCCTTGCAGCTTGGTCAGCAGGCGGCTGCAGCGCAGGACGAGGTCGCCCGCCTCGACGGGCGTGGCGCCGGCGCGCACCAGGGAACGGCCGGCGCGGGAATCCCGCGCCTTGATGAGAAAGCAGGCATCGAGGGACTTGTCCACCTGCTTCGCCGCCTGGGCTTCCTCGAGCTGGGCATATTTGGCGTGGCGCTCGACGTAGAAGCGCACGCGCTCCAGTTCGCCCGGCGCGAGCTTGGTCGGCTCGGCGAAGTCGAGCAGGAGCGCATTCAGGTAAATCTGCTCGGCGCTGGCGCGAACGCCCTGCGGCTTCTGCGTGGCGAAGCCGCCGCTGCGGGCGATGCGGTACAGGCGGTGCAGTTCCGACCAGGCCGATTTGGAGCCGCGCGCATACACGCGGTAGGCCAGTTCCAGGCGCTGCGCCTGGAATTCCATCGCGCGCACGGTTGCCAGTCGCAATGGCTTGGCGAAGCCGATGCCGATCCACTTGTTGGTGATCTCGTCGACGATGCCGGCGTATTGGGTCGCCAGCATCTTCAGCAGCGCATTGGTGGTGAGGAACATCAGCTGCACCTCCTGCCCGAGGGGCAGGGCGCTGGCCGCCAGCTGCTTTTCCACCTCGCGCACCAGGCGGTGGACGGTGTCCAGCGAGGACTCGTAGAGCTTGATGCGGGTGCGGTGGTTGAAGCCGTGGAAACGCTGCAGTTCATTCATCAGCGCCTGCGCCGTGACGCCGGGGCGCTCGCAGGGCAGGGTGATGAGCCAGGCCTGGAAGCGCTCGGGGTCGAGCACGCCCGCGTCACCGCCGCCGGGAAGCAAGTCGTTCAATTTCATGCTGAAAGGATGTCATAAGCCCGGCGAACGCGCCAGCGCACTAATTCACACTTTTGCTCCGCTCGTCGCACCCCAGGCGCCTCTCGTGCCACGGGCGGACGCGCGCGCGGCGGCAACCGGGCCTGCCGCCAGCAGCCCGCCAGATCATGCGCATGACATGACGCCCGGACGGATCGGCGGGTGCGGCCGGGCAACCCGCTAGCGATGTAAATAATTGAGGAATAAAGAGAATTGCGGATTTGAATGGTAAGCAGCTTTCCGCTCAGACAGAGCCGCTGGCTGGTTTTGCTTACGCGGCTTGCGGCCGCGCGCTGATGCCGAGAAATAACGCCTTGATCCACAAGGCATTCAATTCCCCATCCGGGCCGGCACGAAACTTGTAATGGAAATCACGCAGCGCTGTCCGGCGGAGAAGCTGACTGGCAGCGCGCGAACGCGGCAGGCCAATTCATCAGGAAGGATCGAGGACATGAGCGAAACCTACATCGAAGAAACAACGGAAGCCGCCATCACGGTGGCCAGCCGGCTCCGCATCGACCGGCGCGAATTCATGCAGTTCTGCGCGGCGACGGCAACCACTCTCGGCCTGTCGACCGGGGCCGAGGCGGCCATCGCCAAGGCCGTCGAGAAGGCCAAGCGGCCGTCGGTGATCTGGCTGCACTTCCAGGAATGCACCGGCTGTTCGGAATCGCTGCTGCGTGCCGAGCATCCGACCCTGGAGAAGCTGATCCTCGACGTCATCTCGCTCGACTACCACGAGACCCTGATGGCCGCCGCCGGCCACCAGGCCGAGGCGGCGCGCAAGTCCGCCATGAAGGCCAACAAGGGCAAGTACATCCTGGTCGTCGAGGGCGCCAT
>CAJPFL010000092.1 GCA_905339315.1 Rhodocyclaceae bacterium | reverse complement strand
CTCGCCGTCCTGGTTGCTGCAGGTGGCTTTCATGGCGACGATGCCGCCGTCGTGCTTCGGCTTCGGCGTGAGATCGGTGATCTCCCAGACCGTGGTCAGCGTGTCGCCGGCGCGCACCGGCTTGAGGAACCTGCAGGCATGCTCCAGGTAGGCGATCGCCGTGCCGTGGAAGACCATGCCGTAGGCGGCGGCGATGAGCGAGCTGGTGAGGTAGCCGTGGGCGATGCGGCCGCCATGGCGCGACGCCCTGGCGAAGGGCTCGTCGACATGCAGCCGGTTGAAGTCGCCGAACAGGCCGGCGCCCATCACGATGTGCGTTTCCGTCATGGTCATGGCGCTCTCGAAACGGTCGCCGACCCTGACCTGGTTGAACCCCCTGCGCGGATGGAGCATCAGCGGCACCTGTGGAATGCGTGGGCGCAAGCCTAGCACGGCGCTCCCGTCCGGGAGCGCCGATTGCATGTTAAAGTCGGCCCGAACGATTATCGAAGACACGAATCAATGGCTCTGAGCGTAGAAACCTGCGCCGCCCAGCATATCGGCGACCGCAAGGAACAACAGGACCGCGTGGGCCTGCTGCCGAACCCGAAGCGCCCGGGCTTCTTCATGGCCCTGCTGGCCGACGGCATGGGCGGCCACAGCGGCGGCGCGATGGCGGCCGAGCAGGTCATCCTCAAGGGGCAGCAGAATTTCGAGGCTTTCGGGCCCGCCGACGAGACGCCGAAGGAATTGCTGCGCTCGATCATCGACGAGGCCCACACCGTCATCAAGCTGACGCGTTTCACCAGCGAGCAGGATCCGCACACCACCGCCTGCGTGCTGCTGTTCCAGCCGGGGCGGATCGACTGGGCGCACTGCGGCGATTCGCGCATCTACCATTTTCGCGGCGACCGGCTTGTCAGCCGCAGCTTCGATCATTCCTACGTGAATGAAATGCTGCGCAAGGGCTACCTCACCCCGGAGCAGGCCGAGAGCCACCCGCAGAAGAACGTCCTGCTCGGCTGCCTCGGTTCGGAACGGGAGCCGACCATCGATTACGGCGAGGCGGCGCCGCCGGCCGCCGGCGATATCTTCCTGCTGTGCTCCGACGGCCTGTGGGCCTACTTCTCGGACGACGAGCTGGGGGGGGTGCTGACGGCCCATCCTCCGCGCGCGGCGGCAGAGATCCTCATCCAGCGCGCCCGCGACCGGGCGAACGGCCATGGCGACAATTGTTCGCTGGTGATCATCAAGCTGGTGGAGAAGCAGGAGGAGAAGAAGTCGCCGTCCGCCGCCGCGCGTCCCGCCCCCCGCCCCGGCCCTCCGTGAAGCGCAGCGGGCGCCGGGCATTCACCCCAGCCAGCGCCGCCGCCAGAAGACCGTCGCCATCACCGAGGCGATGGCGGCCATCATGCCGAGGGCAATCAGGAAACCCTCGCTGTCCGTGATCAGCGGCATGTGGCGGAAGTTCATGCCGAAGATGCCGGCGATCAGCGCCGCCGGCATGAAAAGCGTGGTGATCACGGTGAGGATGCGCACTTCCAGGTTGACCCGGTTGGAGATGCTGGAGAGATAGATGTCGAGCATGCCGGCAATGAGGTCGCGGATGCTCTCGAGCGACTCGATGACATGCACGGTGTGGTCGTAGATGTCGCGCAGGTAGGGCTGGGTTTCCGGCTTGAAGAAGCGCTGGTCGGCGCGCGTCAGGCTGTTGATGACCTCGCGCAGCGGCCAGACGGCGCGGCGCATGACCATCGCCTCGCGCTTGATCTCGTGAATCTCCTTGAGCAGGGCGGGCGTGGCCTGCAGCAGCAGTTTGTCCTCCAGCGCCTCGGTGCGCTCGGTCAGCTGCTCGAGCACGGTGAAATAGCGGTCGATCACGGTGTCGAGCAGGGAGTAGGCGAGGTAGTCGGCGCCGAGTTTCCTGATCTGTCCCTTGTCGGCGCGCAGCCGCTCGCGCAGCGGATCGAAGGTGCCGGTCGGGCGCTCCTGGAAGGTCAGCACGAAGTCCGCTCCCAGCACGATGCTGACCTGGTCCGAGCCGATGCTGCCGGTCGCCGTGTCGTACTCGAAGAAGCGGACGACGATGTAGAGGTAGTCGACATAATCGTCAACCTTGGGACGCTGGTCGGTGTTGAGGATGTCCTCCAGCACCAGGGGATGCAGGTTGAAGCGCCGGCCGATCTCCGCCATGACCTCCGGCTCGTGCAGGCCGTGCACGTTGAGCCAGAGCATGCCCGGCCCGCGCGCATGCCCGCGGGAAGCGTCAATCGAGTCGAAGCGGGTTTCCCTCAGGGAGGCGGCATCGTATTCGAACAGGGCGATGTCGGGCTGCTCGGTGCGGCGTTCGCCAACGTGCACCAGGGCGCCTGGGGCGAGGCCGACCTTCTGCGAGCGCAACTTGCGGGTTTTCTTCATGTGCGGCCCTCCCGGCGGTGAAATAAGGCGTGCTGCAAGCTACCCACGGCGAATCGATTTAAGTATTATTGCCGCTTATCGTCAACGGCCGGCTGCCGATGCCGTTTGGCGATTTCCGGCAAGAATAAAGCAAGGGGGGTCTCATGTCTTTGGTCATAGGCGTACCGAAGGAAACGGCAGCGGGCGAAAAGCGCGTCGCCACCGTGCCCGAGGTCGTTGAAAAACTCATCAAGCTGGGCTTCCCGGTCGCCGTGGAATCCGGCGCCGGCGACGCCGCCAACTTCAGCGACGACGCCTACCGCGCCGCGGGCGCCGAGGTCGTCGACGGCGCCGCCGCCCTGTGGGCGAAGGCCGACGTCGTCTTCAAGGTGCGCGGACCCTCCGCCGGGGAGGTCGGCCTGATGCGCGAGGGCGCGACGCTGGTCTCCTTCATCTGGCCGGCGCAGAACCCCGAGCTGATGCAGCAGCTGGCGGCGAAAAAGGCCACGGTGCTGGCCATCGACGCGCTGCCGCGGACGCTCTCCCGCGCCCAGAAGATGGACGCCCTGACCTCCCAGGCCGGCGTCGCCGGCTACCGTGCCGTGATCGAGGCCGCCAACGCCTTCGGCCGCTTCTTCAACGGCCAGATCACCGCCGCGGGCAAGGTGCCGCCGGCCAAGGTCTTCATCGCCGGCGCCGGCGTCGCCGGTCTCGCGGCGATCGGCACCGCCGCCGGCCTCGGCGCCATCGTGCGCGCCAACGACACCCGTGCCGAAGTGGCCGACCAGGTCGTCTCGCTCGGCGGCGAATTCGTCAAGGTCGATTACGAAGAAGAGGGTTCCGGCGGTGGCGGCTACGCCAAGGTGATGAGCGAGGGTTTCCAGCAGGCCCAGCGCGAGATGTACGCCCAGCAGGCCAGGGAGGTCGACATCATCATCACCACCGCCCTGATCCCCGGCAAGCCGGCGCCCCGGCTGATCACCGCCGAAATGGTGCAGAGCATGAAGCCGGGCAGCGTCATCGTCGACATGGCCGCCGAGCAGGGCGGCAACTGCGAGCTGACCGAGCCCGGCCAGGCGGTCGTCAGGCACGGCGTCACCATCATCGGCTACACCGACCTGGTCGGCCGCCTGTCGAGGCAGTCGTCGACGCTGTACGCGACCAACCTGTTCCGCCTCGCCGAGGAGCTCTGCAAGACCAAGGACGGCGTCATCGACGTCAATATGGAAGACGAGGCCATCCGCGGCCTGACCGTCATCAAGGACGGCGTGGTCACCTGGCCGCCGCCGCCGCCCAAGGCGCCGGCTGCGCCGCCGGCCGCCGCCAAGCCGGCCGCCGCCGCGCCCGCCGCCAAGGGCCACGGCCATGGCGCCGGCGAGCCGATGTCGGGCAAGGCGCTGGCGATCGTGTTCTTCGTCGGCGCCGTCCTCTTCTGGTTCATCGGCGCCCATGCGCCGGCCGCCTTCCTCACCAACTTCACGGTATTCGTGCTGGGATGCTTCGTCGGCTACATGGTGATCTGGAACGTCACGCCGTCGCTGCACACGCCGCTGATGAGCGTCACCAACGCCATCTCCAGCATCATCGTCATCGGCGCGCTGATCCAGATCGCGCCGCCGCTGGAAGCGGGCGCGGCCGGCCGGCCGGACGAGATGATCCGCTGGATGGCCGTCGTCGGCATCGCGCTGACCAGCATCAACATGTTCGGCGGCTTCGCCGTCACCCGCCGCATGCTGGCGATGTTCCGCAAGTAAGGGGAAGCGACACATGACCTCCAGCCTCACCACTGTCGCTTACGTCGGCGCGATCATCCTTTTCATCCTCAGCCTCGGCGGCCTCTCCAACCCGGAGACCTCGCGCCGCGGCAACCTCTACGGCATCATCGGCATGACCATCGCTGTGCTGGCCACGGTGTTCGGGCCGCGCGTCGCCGCCGCCGGCATCCCCTGGATCGTCGGCGCCATGGTGGTGGGCGGCAGCATCGGCCTGTACGCCGCACGCGCCGTGCAGATGACGCAGATGCCCGAGCTGGTGGCGATCATGCACAGCCTGGTCGGCCTGGCCGCCTGCCTGGTCGGCTACGCCAGCTACGTCGATACCTCCATCCAGTTCACCGGCGCCGAGAAGGCCATCCACGAGATCGAGATCTACATCGGCATCCTCATCGGCGCCGTGACCTTCTCCGGCTCGGTGATCGCCTTCGGCAAGCTCTCCGGCAAGATCGGCGGCAAGCCGATGCTGCTGCCCGGCCGCCACTGGATGAACCTCGCCGGCCTGCTGCTGGTGATCTGGTTCGGCCGCGAGTTCGTCATGGCGCCGACGGTTGAAGCCGGCATGACGCCGTTGATCGTCATGACGGTGATCGCCCTGCTGTTCGGCATCCACATGGTGATGGCCATCGGCGGCGCCGACATGCCGGTGGTGGTCTCGATGCTCAACAGCTACTCTGGCTGGGCGGCGGCGGCCACCGGCTTCATGCTGTCGAACAACCTGCTGATCGTCACCGGCGCGCTGGTGGGCTCCTCCGGCGCCATCCTCTCCTACATCATGTGCCGTGCGATGAACCGCAACTTCATCAGCGTCATTGCCGGCGGCTTCGGCACCGGCGGCGGGGCGCCGGCGGCGAAGGCCGGCGAACAGCCGGCCGGGGAAGTCGTGCCGATCAGCGCGACGGAGACGGCCGAGCTGCTGCGCGAGGCCAGGAACGTCATCATCGTGCCGGGCTACGGCATGGCGGTGGCGCAGGCCCAGCACACGGTGTTCGAGATCACCCGCCACCTGCGCGAGAAGGGCGTCAGCGTCCGCTTCGGCATCCACCCGGTCGCCGGCCGCATGCCCGGCCACATGAACGTGCTGCTGGCGGAAGCGAAAGTCCCCTACGACATCGTGATGGAAATGGACGAGATCAACGCCGATTTCCCCGACACCGATATCGCCATGGTGATCGGCGCCAACGACATCGTGAACCCGGCGGCGCAGGACGATCCCGCCAGCCCCATCGCCGGCATGCCGGTGCTGGAGGTGTGGAAGGCCAGGACCTCCATCGTCATGAAGCGCAGCATGGCCTCCGGCTACGCCGGCGTCGACAACCCGCTCTTCTACAAGGACAACAACCGCATGCTGTTCGGCGATGCGAAGAAGATGCTGGACGAGGTGCTGGTGGCGCTGAAGTCCTGAGCGTTCCCCGGCCCGACGCGACAACGCCCGCAACTGCGGGCGTTGTCTTTCCATGAAACGGTGTTTCCATGTTGACGATCAATCAGCCTGAGCGAAAGGTCGCAGTCATCGGCGGCGGCCCCGCCGGGCTGATGGCGGCGGAGGTCATCAGCCGGAACGGCCTGCGGGTCGATGTCTACGATGCGATGCCTTCGGCGGGGCGCAAGTTCCTGCTGGCGGGGAAGGGCGGGTTGAACCTCACCCATGCCGAGCCGCAGGATGCCTTCCGCTCGCGCTACGGCATGCGCCGCCCGCAACTCGAACCGCTGCTCGATGCCTTCGGACCGGATGCGCTGCGCGACTGGGCGCGCGGGCTCGGCGTCGAAACCTTCGTCGGCACGTCCGGGCGGGTGTTTCCCGCCGGGATGAAGGCGGCGCCCCTACTGCGGACCTGGCTGCACCGCCTGCGCGAGGCCGGCGTGCGCTTCCACATGCGCCATCGCTGGCTGGGCTGGGACGATCAGGGGGCGCTGCGTTTTGCCACGCCGCAAGGGGAGCATCGGCTGCGAGCCGACGCGGTCGTGCTGGCGATGGGCGGCGGCAGCTGGCCGAAGCTCGGCTCGGACGGCGCGTGGGCGCAGTTGCTGGTGCAACGCGGCGTCGAGGTCGCGGCGCTGCGGCCCGCCAACTGCGGCTTCGACATCGGCTGGAGCGAACATTTTCGCACCCGCTTCGCCGGCCATCCCGTGAAGCCGGTGGTCGTGTCCTTCACGGACGCGGCGGGCCTCGTGCATCGCCGGCAGGGCGAGTTCGTCGTGACGGCGACCGGCGTCGAAGGCAGCCTGGTCTATGCGCTGTCGGCGGCACTGCGCGACGGGATCGCCGCCCGGGGCGGCGCCGTCCTCCACCTGGATTTGGCGCCCGGCTGGGAACTGCCGCGCCTGATCGAGGAGCTGTCGCGGCCGCGCGGTTCCCGCTCGCTGTCCAGTCATCTGCAAAGCCGGATCGGCATCAGGGGCGTGAAGGCGGGGCTGCTGCGGGAAATCGTGCCGGCGCAGGACTTCGCCGATCCCGCGCGCCTCGCAGCCGCGATCAAGGCGCTGCCGCTGCGGCTCGTCGCGCCGCGTCCGCTCGAAGAGGCGATCAGCAGCGCCGGCGGCGTGGCCTTCGAGGCGCTGGATGAACATCTCATGATTCGCAAGCTGCCCGGCGTGTTCTGCGCCGGCGAGATGCTGGACTGGGAGGCGCCGACCGGCGGTTACCTGCTCACCGCCTGTTTCGCCAGCGGCCGCGCCGCCGGCCGGGGCGCATTGGCCTGGCTCAATCAGAAAACCCGAGAACAGCAAGCACAGCCCTGATGCCCCTTGTAGGAGCGGCCTACCGGCCGCGATTGTGCCCCGCAGGAAGTACCCTTGGGGTGCGCCCGGCGAATATCGCGGCCGGTAGGCCGCTCCCACATCGGGAATGTCACTCTTCCGTGCGTAGCTGAGATTCATCACTCATCAAGCCGTCTTTCGATGGCGTGCCCCGCGCCGGAAAATCCCCGATCCTGTTGCTTTAGTTCTAAAGGGTTCAGAATGAACCCATGGACACCGTCGCCAGGATGCGCAAGCTCGGCTTCAGGAAGTGGTACGAGCGCCAGCTCATCGAGAGCCATTTGTATCTCGTTACCTGCTTTCTCGGCATCATCATGGCCGCCACGGCCATCGAGCTCTCCGGCCGGCGCGAAAGCGTCGCTGGCCTGATCCTGGCGGCGGCGCTCGGGCTTGCTGGCTGCGTGCTGTCGCTGTTCGGCTGGCAGCGCTACAAGCGCATCATGGTAGTCGCCGAGCACATCGGCGACCATGCCACCTGCGTGCAATGCAATGCCTATGCGAGGTTCACCGTGGTCGATGCCGGCCAGGCGCTTCGACAGGAGCCGGTCGACATCGAGAATGCCAGCGAAGTCTGGCTCAAGGTGCACTGCCGCAAGTGCGGCAACGAGTGGACGATCTAAATGTCAGTCACCGTGAGACGGCGATATGGCTGCCAAGGGGCTGAAATTCGGC
>CAJPFL010000091.1 GCA_905339315.1 Rhodocyclaceae bacterium | reverse complement strand
GCCGTCCTTCCATTCGAGGCGGACGACCTTGAGCGCTTTCAGCTTTCCCTTCTCGCCAATGAATTCCTTGGTGGCGACGGACCAGTCGCGGCTGCAGCCTTCCTCGTGGGAAGAGGAGGTGCGCAGCTTCATCGGCCAGTAAGGCCAGGTGAGCGCCCCGTTTTCCTTCACTGGCGGCTGCGGCAGCAGCTCGAACTGGGTGATCGAGGCGGCACCATGGCGGTTGGAGGTGCCGACGCAGTCCGAGCCGGTATCGCCGCCGCCGATGACGACGACGTGCTTGCCGCGGGCGGAAATCGGATTCCTGCCGTCGCCGGCAACTTCCTTGTTCTGCGGGATGAGGAATTCCAGGGCGAAATGCACGCCGCCGAGCGCGCGGCCGGGGATCGGCAGGTCGCGCGGATGCTCCGCGCCGCCGGCCAGCACCACTGCATCGAAATCCCTGGCCAGCCTGTCGGCGGCAATCGTCTTTGCCGCATCGTTGGCTACGCCCTGCGGCATGGACGATTTCGTTACCATCACGCCGGTCCTGAACCTGACGCCCTCGGCCTCGAGCTGGGCCATGCGCCAGTCGATCAGGCGCTTGTCGAGCTTGAAGTCGGGGATGCCGTAGCGCATCAGGCCGCCGATGCGACTGTTCTTCTCGAACACCGTGACGTCATGCCCAACGCGTGCCAGCTGCTGGGCGGCGGCGAGGCCGGCCGGGCCGGAGCCGACGACCGCCACTTTCCTGCCGGTCTTCTTCAGCGGCGGCTGCGGCAGCACCCAGCCGTTCTCGCCGGCCTTGTCGATGATGGCATGCTCGATCGACTTGATGCCGACCGCGTCGTCATTGATGTTCAACGTGCACGCCGCCTCGCAGGGCGCCGGGCAGATGCGGCTGGTGACTTCGGGAAAGTTGTTGGTGGAATGCAGCACCTCGATGGCCTGCTTCCAGTTGCCGCGATAGACCAGGTCGTTCCAGTCCGGGATGATGTTGTTCACCGGGCAGCCGCTCGAGCAGAACGGGATGCCGCAGTCCATGCAGCGCGCGCCCTGCTGGGCGGCCTGTTCGTCAGTCAGGTGGTGAACGAATTCGCGATAGTGCTTCAGGCGCTCGTCCTTGGCCTCGTAGGCCTCGGACAGGCGCTGGAATTCCATGAATCCGGTTGGCTTTCCCATTACGCTGCCTCTAGCTGGTTTTTCCGAGCGGCCATTTCGCTGAGCGCGCGGCGATATTCATTGGGCATGACCTTGACGAACTTGCCGCGGTAGCGGTCCCAGTTCGACAGGATGTGCCGGGCGCGGGCGCTGTCGGTATATTGCGCGTGCTTCTCGATGAGGGAACGCAGCAGTTCGTCGTCGGCGCGGCCGAGGTGGCGCACGTCCACCTTGCCGTGGGATTCGATTTCGCCCGTCTCGCTCGCCGCCTCTTCCTCCGGCACCGGCTCGAGCGCCACCATGGACAGGTTGCAGCGCTTCTCGAAGCCGCCCGCCTCGTCCAGCACATAGGCGACGCCGCCGCTCATGCCGGCGGCGAAGTTGCGCCCGGTCTGGCCGAGCACGACCACCGTGCCGCCCGTCATGTATTCGCAGCCGTGGTCGCCGACGCCCTCCACCACCGCCGTCGCGCCGGAGTTGCGCACCGCGAAGCGCTCGCCGGCGACGCCGCGGAAATAGCTCTCGCCGGCGATCGCGCCGTAGAGCACCGTGTTGCCGATGATGATGTTCTCCTCGGGCGTGCCGCGGAAGGCCGGCGAGGGCCGGACGATGATGCGCCCGCCCGACAGGCCCTTGCCGACATAATCGTTGGCCTGGCCGGTGAGTTCCAGCGTGATGCCCTTCGCCAGGAAGGCGCCGAAGCTCTGGCCGGCGGTGCCGCCGAGCTTGACGTGGATAGTGTCGTCCGGCAGGCCGGCGTGTCCGTAGCGGCTCGCGACCTCATGCGAAAGCATGGTGCCGACGGTGCGATTGACGTTGCGCACCGACAGTTCAAAGGCCACCTTCCGGCCCTTTTCCAGCGCCGGCGCCGCCTTCTCGATCAATTGATGGTCGAGGGCGCGAGCCAGCCCGTGATCCTGCGTCTCGCATTGATGGCGCGCCACCTCGGCCGGCACCTTCGGCTGGGCGAAGATCCTGCTGAAATCGAGTCCCTTGGCCTTCCAGTGCGCGATGCCGCGCTTCATGTCCAGCAGGTCGGAACGGCCAATCAGCTCATCGAAGCGGCGGATGCCCAGCTGTGCCATCAGCTCGCGCACTTCTTCGGCAACGAAGAAGAAATAGTTCACCACGTGCTCCGGCTGGCCGGTGAACTTCTTGCGCAGCTTCGGGTCCTGGGTGGCCACCCCCACCGGGCAGGTGTTGAGATGGCATTTGCGCATCATGATGCAGCCTTCCACGACCAGCGGCGCCGTGGCAAAGCCGAACTCGTCGGCGCCGAGCAGCGCCCCGATCAGCACGTCGCGGCCGGTCTTCATCTGTCCATCCACCTGGACGACGATGCGGCCGCGCAGGCGATTGAGCACCAGCGTCTGCTGGGTCTCGGCCAGGCCGAGTTCCCAGGGCGTGCCGGCGTGCTTGATGGAGGACAGGGGCGACGCGCCCGTGCCGCCGTCATAGCCGGAAATCGTGACGTGGTCGGCCTTGGCCTTCGACACGCCCGCCGCCACCGTGCCGACGCCCGTTTCCGACACCAGCTTCACCGATATGGAAGCCCTCGGGTTGGCGTTCTTCAGGTCGTGGATAAGCTGGGCCAGGTCCTCAATCGAGTAGATATCGTGATGGGGCGGCGGCGAAATCAGGCCGACCCCCGGCACCGAGAAGCGCAGCTTGGCGATGTACTCGGAAACCTTGTGGCCGGGCAGTTGCCCGCCCTCGCCGGGCTTGGCGCCCTGCGCCATCTTGATCTGGATCTGGTCGGCGCTGGCCAGATACTCGGCGGTGACGCCGAAGCGGCCGGAAGCCACCTGCTTGATTTTCGAGCGCAGCGAATCCCCTGTCGCAAGCGTGATGTCGCGCTCGATGCGGCCCTTGCCGATCAGCCCGGCCAGCGTTTCGCCGCCCTTCAGCGCCTGATAGCGCGCGGCATCCTCGCCGCCCTCACCGGTGTTCGACTTGCCGCCGATGCGGTTCATGGCGATGGCCAGCGTGGTATGCGCCTCGGTCGAGATCGAGCCGAGGGACATGGCGCCGGTGGCAAAGCGCTTGACGATCTCCCTGGCGGGCTCGACCTCTTCCAGCGGCACCGGCTTGCCGGCCGGACGGATCTCGAACAGGCCGCGCAGCGTCATGTGGCGCTTCGACTGGTCGTTGATCAGCTGCGCATATTCCTTGTAGGTGTCGTACTTGCCGGAACGCGTGGCGTGCTGCAGCTTGGCGATGGAATCCGGCGTCCACATGTGCTCCTCGCCGCGCACCCGCCAGGCATACTCCCCGCCGGCATCGAGCGCATTGGCGAGCACCGGATCGCCACCGAACGCCGCGCGATGCGTGCGCACGGCTTCCTCGGCCACCTCGGCAATGCCGATGCCCTGCACATTGCTGGCGGTGCCGGTGAAGTACTCGCCGACGAAGGCCGAATTGAGGCCGATGGCCTCGAAGATCTGCGCGCCGCAATAGGACTGGTAGGTGGAAATGCCCATCTTGGACATGACCTTGAGCAGTCCCTTGTTGATGGCCTTGATGAAGCGTTTCCTGGCCTCCTTCGCTTCGATTTTCAGGGCAGGGGCCATGTCGGCGAGGGTCTCGAAAGCGAGCCAGGGGCAGACCGCCTCGGCACCGTATCCGGCCAGGAGGGCGAAATGATGCACTTCGCGCGCCGAACCGGTGTCCACCACCAGGCCGGCGCTGGTACGCAGCCCGTGGCGCACGAGGTGATGGTGCACGCCGGAGCAGGCCAGCAGCGCCGGGATGGCGACGCGGTCGCGTGAAACCGCACGGTCCGACAGGATCAGCACGTTGCACTTGCCGACCGCCTTCTCGGCGGCTTCGCGCAACTTGGCCAGCGCCCGCTCCATCCCGGCCGCGCCCTGCCTGGCCGGATAGGTGATGTCCAGCACCAGCGCGCGGAAGCGTCCGCCGGTCAGCTTGTCGATATTGACGAGCTTGGCGAGATTTCGGCCGGACAGCACCGGATGGTGCGCTTCGAGGCGCAGCATCGGGTCGGTTTCGTCGATGCCCAGCAGGTTCGGCTTCGGTCCGATGAAGGATGTCAGCGACATGACGATCTCCTCGCGGATCGGGTCGATCGGCGGGTTCGTCACCTGGGCGAAGAGCTGCTTGAAGTAGCCGTAGAGCGGCTTGTTTTTGCCGGACAGCACCGGCAGGGCGGAATCGTTGCCCATCGAGCCGGTGGCCTCCTCGGCGGCGGTGGCCATCGGCTGCAGAATGAACTTGATGTCCTCCTGCGAATAGCCAAAGGCCTGCTGGGCATCGAGCAGCGATGCCTGCGCGGCCGGCTTTTCGCCTGCGGCCGGCAGGTCGTCGAGGAAGTAGCGCGTCTTCTCGATCCAGGCGCGGTAGGGGCGTGCCTGCGACAGGCTCCGCTTGAGCTCGACGTCGTCGATGATGCGCCCCTGTTCCAGATCGATGAGGAACATCTTGCCGGGCTGCAGCCGCCATTTCTTGACGATGCGCTCCTCCGGAATGGGCAGCACGCCGATCTCCGAGGACATCACCACCAGGTCGTCGTCGGTGACGAGGTAGCGCGCCGGCCGCAGGCCGTTGCGGTCCAGCGTGGCGCCGATCTGGCGGCCGTCGGTGAATGCCACGGCGGCGGGGCCGTCCCACGGCTCCATCATGGCGGCGTGGTATTCGTAGAAGGCGCGTCGCTCCTCGTCCATGAGCGGGTTGCCGGCCCAGGCTTCGGGAATCAGCAGCATCATGGCGTGGGCGAGGCTGTAGCCGCCCATCACCAGCAGCTCCAGCGCATTGTCGAAGGAGGCCGAATCCGACTGGCCGTCGTAGATCAGCGGCCAGACCTTGTCGAGATCCTTGCCCAGCACGGGCGAGGAGATCGCCTTCTGGCGGGCGCGGATCCAGTTGACGTTGCCGCGCAGCGTGTTGATCTCGCCGTTGTGGGCGATCATGCGGAACGGATGCGCCAGGTCCCAGGTCGGAAAGGTGTTGGTGGAGAAACGCTGGTGCACCAGGGCCAGCGCGGTTTCCATGCGCGGATCCTGCAGGTCGAGATAGTACTCGCCGACCTGGTAGGCCAGCAGCATGCCCTTGTAGAGGACGGTGCGTGCCGACATGGAAGGCACATAGAACATCTTGCCGTCCGCGAGCTTCAGCGCCTGGATGTGGTGGCCCGATGCCTTGCGGATGATGTAGAGCTTGCGCTCCAGGGCGTCGGTATCCTTGACCCCCTTGCCGGCGCCGATGAAGACCTGGCGCACCACCGGTTCGATGTCCTTGGCGGCCTGGGCCAGGCCGCGATTGTCGCGCGGCACGTCGCGCCAGCCGAGTACCGTCTGTCCCTCCTCGCGGATGGAGCGCTCGATTTCCTGCTCGCAGGCACGGCGGCTTGACTGGTTTTGCGGCAGGAACACCACACCGACACCATAGTTGCCAAGGGCCGGCAGGGTGACGCCCTGTAGCGCCATCTCCTCCCGGAAAAAGCTGTCCGGCGTCTGGATCAGGATGCCGGCGCCGTCGCCGAGCAACGGATCGTAGCCGGTGGCGCCGCGATGCTCGAGGTTTTTCAGTATCTGCAGGCCCTGCTCGACGATCGCGTGGCTTTTCCGGTTCTTGATGTTGACGACAAAGCCGACGCCGCAGGCGTCATGTTCGTTGGTGGGGTCGTAAAGACCCTGCTGCTGGGGGAGGATCATTTCAGTTTCCTCAACACAAATCGGTCCCGGCCGGTCAGCCGGGGCGCTGCGCCCACGCCGGATGGGCAAGCAGGCTGCGGTCGTGAAAAAAGCCGGCGCATAGTGGGGCGCACCGGCTTCTCCTTAACCGTCAGGGCGAACCGTGAAATATACCGCCAAAAGAGGGCTTCTTCAAGAAGGAATACTTCTGGGAGGGGATAGCCTGGCTTATCCCGCGAGGGGCAGTGCACTTCCTTCGGTCATATCTCGCCAACCGCGAACAGGCGCCGGTGTTCGCGTATGGCATACCTGTCGGTCATGCCGGCGACATAGTCGGCGATGGCCCGCGGCTTGTCGGCTTTTGCCATCTGCTGGTACTGCGGCGGCAGCAGGCGCGGATCCTCCATGAAGGCCCCGAACAGGTCGGTGATGATGCGGCGCGCTTTGTTGGTCATGCGCAATACCTGATAGTGCTGGTAGAGGTTGATGCGCAGGAAATGCTTGAGCTCCTTGTGCTCGAGATGCATGCCCACGCTGAAGGCCGCCAGCGGCGGCGCCTTGCGCACGTCCTCGATGGAATCAACAGCGGCTGCGGCGACGTTGCGCCGTGTTTCCTCGATCAGGTCGACCGCCAGGGAATTGATCATGCGCCGCACCGTTTCGTGGATCAGGCGGCGTCCGCCGATCTGCGGGTAGACACGGCGCACCTCGGCGACATGCCGCGCCCAGATACCCACCTCATCCAGCTGATCCAGCGTGAGCAGGCCGGAACGCAGGCCGTCGTCCACATCATGGTTGTTGTAGCCGATTTCGTCGGCGAGGTTGCACAATTGCGCCTCGATCGAGGGCTGGGAGCCCTCGATGAAGCGACGGCCGAGGTCG
>CAJPFL010000090.1 GCA_905339315.1 Rhodocyclaceae bacterium | reverse complement strand
GCGTTGTCGCGCGACCACTTGAAGGTCGCCGCGCCCACGGCGCCGCCGTCGTGTATCTCGATGCGATAGAGCTGATTCTCCAGCCCGCGATAGCCGCCGCTGGGCGGCAGTTCGCACGGATCGAGATCGGGCGGCACGCCTTCGGCCTTGATCGACATGCGTCCGGCTGAAGGCGCAGTGAGCGCCTGCCAGCCCGCCACCCCGCTATCGGGCGTGATGCAATCGGCGCTGCCGACATTGACCAGCATGCGCACCTGCCACACGGTCTGCGTGCGCGTGGTGGTGTCCACGCCCACGGCACTTTCCACCAGGTTGGGTTGCTGCAGATAAGTGAGCTCACGCTGCCACACCTCGAGATAGGCAAGGTGCGGGCCGCCGTCAGGCAAGGCGGGCGGATTGGGGAAGTAGGGCTGCTGGCTGTACGCCAGCGCCGTCGTCCCGCGCAGCTCGGCCAGCACCGGGTCGAATTCCTGCGTGCCTCCGCCGTGATTTTCGGCGAGCAGCCCATCCACATACATGCGCCCGCGGCCGATGGTGATGTTGCCACCAGAGGCCAGGATCTTGAACGCATCCGGCGTCTGCGGCGAAACGACTGCCACGCCGGTGATGCCCGGCGTCACCTGTACCCCGAAAGTGTCCACGCTCTCGGCGCGCAAACGTCTGTCCAGCACCGCCACCCATTCGTTCCAATCCGAGTCCAGTTGCACGCGCCCTTGCTGCATCAGCACGCCGGACAGGTCGATGCGGGGGTCGAATCGAACCCGGCTGTAATCTCCACTCATGATGGTTCTCCTTGTTTTCTAATTCTGGACTTGCTGATTTCCGCTGCTATATCCCCTCCCCCTGACAGGGGGAGGGCTAGGGTGGGGGTGTAACGTTGTGTGTGACTCAGGCAGACAGATTGAGCCGCCATAGATTTCACCCCCATCCCCACCTTCCCCCTGATAGGGGGAAGGAGTCGAGGTGCGTTGTATGCCATGTGATTTCTAGCTTCCATAAATCAACCCCGCTTCCAGACCAAAGCGCAGATATTCATCCAGCCGCACGCGCAAATTCGTTTCGCGTTGCGGCTGATACAAACCATGCAGCACGCCCATCTCGCTTTCGTCGTGTGCGCCGCGGCGGATCTTGTCCGAAGTGCTCTGGCGCAACTGGCAATAGCCGGGGTCGCGGTAGCGCAGCGAGGTGAAGTGCGGGCGTGTCTGCAGATCGCCTTCCTCCGGCTGGCAATGGTAGCGGCGCGGCGTGCGCGAGCCGGGCGGCACCCAGGAAAAGCGCACGCAGCCTTGCTGGCGGCGCTCCGCCCACAGCGGCGCTTTCCATGTGTCGCTGCTGGTGAGCGCGGCGACGAACAGGCAATCGCTGGCCAGCGTCAGCTGCCGGGTGTGAACCTTGCCGATGACGGTGCAGCTCTCCAGCGTGAGCGCGCCGCCGGGCGCGAGCGGGTCTGCGCCCGGACCGCGAAAGGCGATGAGGTTTTGCGCAGTCGCATCCACGATGCAGTCGCTCAACGACACTTCGGCATCGGCGGCAATGTGCAGCGGCGCGGTGATGCAGCGCTCCAGTTCCACCTTGGCGAAGGCATGGCTCACCGCAAGGCCGGGGGCGTCGGCTGTGCCGAACGTTCCGGGCACCAGCGTGCAATCGCGCAACACGAGGTAGCGCGGTGCTGTGTCGGCAAAGGCGGCCATCTTCAGTGTGCCGCCGCTGATCACCCAGCCGTCGAGGATCAGCGTGGCGTCCGCACCGAGATTGAGCGCAATGTCGCCGCTCGCCGCCAGCAGCGGGCGTGCGCCGTTGATTGCGCGCAGCACGACCGTTTTGCCGGCATTCACGGTAATGCTGGGCGTCTCCACATAGCGGCGGCTGTCGGTCACTTCCACCGTGCCGCCGTTCTGCACCGCATTCAGCGCCGGTTGCAGCGCCGTGCCGCCGTGCACGGATTGCAGCGGCGTGACCGGCACGGCGGGATCGCCGCGCTCGTATTCGCCGCCGCCGATCTCAATCGTGAAGCCGTAATGAAAGCTCACCAGCGGGGCCGAGGCGGGCGCGTCGGCGAATGCGATGCGGCCCAGCACCGGATCGATGGCCACCAGTCCGGAGCCGGCGGTGGGCTGGTGCGCCCAGGCGATGACATTGCCGCCGCCGTCCTTGATGTCGCTCAGATCGCAGATGCGGATGTTGCTGCGCGCAACCAGTTGCGGCGGATTGCCGTCCAGTTCCACCCACAGGCTCTTGCCCGGGCCGTAATAGTCGTCGAGATGCGCCTTGAGCCAGCGCCGCGCGAGCGGCATCGGCACGTTGCGCGGCTCGGCGAGATGCGCTATCTCTTCCTCCGTCTCCGGCGTGTTGTACAGCGCCATGTCGACGCCCAGCGGATTGAAGCGGAAGCGCAGGCCGCCGCCAATCAGCGGATCTTCCACAGCTGGAGAACGCGTCAGCGGAAACGCGCGCACGCGCCACAGGTACAGGCCGATGTTGGGGATGTTGTGGCGCGCGGCGCCGGTGCTGATGCGGCGCACGTCCACGGTGTGCGCGATGGTGTCGAAGGCGGTGTCGCGCCACTGCAATTTTTCCCAGTTGCGCAGATCGGGCGCGTAGTGCGCGCCCATGCGCAGATGATTCATATTCTGCGTCCAGCCCAGCAGCTGAAAAAACTCCACCGCGCGCGCCGGCCAGCCGGTGACGTCGCGCGCAAGCTGTTCGAGCATCGATGCCGTCCCCTTGCGGCGGCGGTAGCGGATGGTGTTGGCCACGTCGGCACGCGGCGAGGCCACGGTGGGCGCAACGCCGTGCAGGGTGCGGTAGCCGATCAGGTCGCCGATGTAGGGCGCAACCCACGGCGCACAGGTTTCGATGAACTGGTCGTCGTAGAGCTGATCGAGGTTTTCCTGCATGGCTGCCACCTGCTCGCCGATGACGGCGAGCAGCTCGCGCAGCGGATAGCCCTGCTCCGCATCGCGGATGCGGTGGATGGCGGGCAGCAGTTCGTAGAGGCGGTCGGCGGTGGTGTTCATGGCGATGATTCCTGCATTGTTCCCGGTTTCGCGAGATACGGCTCAGAACCAACATTCCCTCCCCCTATCAGGGGGAGGGTTAGGGTGGGGGTACACTCTTGAATTCGACCTCTATTGGCCGTCGCATACTTCAACGCTTTCACCCCCATCCCAGCCTTCCCCCTGAAAGGGGGAAGGAGCAGTGGTTCCATGCGATGGCTCATGGCATGTCCTCCAGATAATCAAACGGCCCACTGGCGAGCAGCAGGATCTCCGCCGCGATGCCGTTCCCCTGCGCATCAGTCGTCGCGGCCTCAGGCGTCAGGCGCTCTTCCAGCGTAATGGTCGCACCGCGGTAGAAACGATCCAAGTCCACACCGAGCACGCCGTCAACCTCCTGCGCCACCGCGATGATCTCAGAGCGGGCAACGATCTGCCCGAAGTCGCGCGCATCGAAGGAGAAGGCGGCGCGCAGCGCGGCCTCGACATCGGCCAGCACCTTTTTCGCATCGTGATCCGGGTCGCGCTTGACGCGCAGTGCGAGATGAAAGGTCGCCTCGTTGTAGGCTTTCGTTTCGCAGTGCACCAGCGGGTCACCGTTCTGCTTGAGCGCGTTGAGCAGCTTGTCCAGCGTGGCATCCGCCGGTGGCGCGCCGCCATCCCCCGCGACGCTGATGAACACCGTGCGCCCGGCGCGGGTGTTGAGTACGGCGGCCTGCGCCTTGGTGATGCCGGTGTAAGCGCGCGCGTAATCTTCATAATCCAGTATCGAGACCACGCGCCCGAGCGTGCGCACGCCGAGCGGCATGTTGCGCCGCGCATGATCGGCGCTGTCCGCATCGACGCCGCCCTCGGCGGGCAACGGATTGCTCGCCGCCTTCAGTCCCAGCGGGCGCGTGAGCAGCTGCGAGAGCTGGCCGGCTTTCAGGTTGGCCGCCGCGCCGATGCCCTTGCGGTAAATCGCGCGCACGTTGTCCTGCCCGGTGGGCAGGCGCGCGCCGCGGCGGCCGTCGCCGAACTGGACGGTTCCCGCGCCATTCTCGTCGGTGCGCAGCACGTACGATCTGTCGTCAGGTCCGGCGCCGAAAAGCGTGGGTGTTTCGTGCCAGCGGATGTCGTTGACGCGCACCTCCAGTGCCGCCTCTGCGCCGGTCTCGTTCTCGGCGCCGACGAAGGTGAGCGGTGCATGTTTGAGGGTGTAGCGCTGATGGGAAAGCCGCGCCGCGCCATTGCCGAGGATCTGCTGCACGGTTTCGCCGTGCGTGGCGAGCGCGACGTTGGCATAGAGTTTCACCGTGTCGCGCTTGTAGGCATGAGCCAGCGAGGTGGTGAAGAAAACTTTGCTGGTGTCGCCGTCCGCTTCCGTTTTCAGCAGGGTCAGCACTTCACTCGCCTCCTCACCGGCGGTGGTCGTGCCGCTGAGGATCAGCCTGCGGCCGGGTGCAAGTTCTTCCACTTTGCGATCGACGCGCAGGAAGTCTCCGGCTACATCGGTGGTGATGGGCGTTTCCGCCAGCGCGAGCTTCTCGCTGTTGGCAAACACCGCCGTCTCGCGCAGCCGTTCGTTGAACAGCTCGCGCAGGTTCTCGCCTTTCACCGTCAGGCGCGTGGTCTTGCCGGTAAGCGTGAAGGCGGCGCGAGCATCCTCGCCCGCTGTGTCCACCTGGTACAGCTCCTGGTACTCGGGGATCGACAGCACCACCCAGCCGTCGTGCACGATCTGCGGGTAAAGCGCGTCCAGATGCAGCGTGTGGATGTTGCGCGGATAGAGCCGTTCCATCGGGATGATCTGCTTGGCCTGTCCCGGCGGCGCCCACGACAGCTTGATGGTTGCTGCGCCGCCGTTTTCGTAATACTCCAGCCGGATGTCGTATTTCTTGCCGGCCGCGAGCGTGATGCCGCCGCTGTTTTCGGTGGCGCCATGATCGGTCCAGTTGCTGATGATCAACTGGTT
>CAJPFL010000089.1 GCA_905339315.1 Rhodocyclaceae bacterium | reverse complement strand
CGGGAGGAGATCGAGGTGATCGCGCCGGTGCTGGAACAGCTGCGCGGCGAGGGCATGGACCTCGTCGGCCCGCTGCCGGCGGACACGCTGTTCACGCGCGGCGTGCTGGCGGGTTCGGATGCGCAACTCGCCATGTACCATGACCAGGGCCTGGCGGTGCTGAAGTACGCCGCCTTCGAGGATGGCATCAACATCACGCTGGGGCTGCCGATCATCCGCACCTCGGTCGACCATGGCACGGCGCTCGCTCTCGCCGGCACGGGACGCGCCGATCCGAGCAGCCTGTTCGCCGCGGTGGATCTCGCCGTGCAACTGGCACAGCGCCGATGAAAGGGCATGTTCCAAGGAAACGCTTCGGCCAGAACTTCCTCGTTTCTCCAGGCGTGGTGGCGAAAATCGTCGAGGCGATCCGCCCGCAGGCGAACGACGTCGTCGTCGAGATCGGACCCGGCCTCGGCGCCCTCACCGAGCCGCTGCTGGCGCGACTGGCGCATCTGCACGCCATCGAGATCGACCGCGACCTGATCGCCCGATTGCGCGAGCGCTTTCCCGCCGATCGGCTGGCCATCCACGAGGGCGACGCCCTGCAGTTCGGGTTCTCCGGGCTCGGGCCCGCTCTGCGTGTGGTCGGCAACCTGCCCTACAACATCTCCACGCCACTGCTGTTCCATCTCGCCGCCTGCGCCGAACGCGTGCGCGACATGCACTTCATGCTGCAGCGGGAGGTGGTCGAGCGCATGGTGGCGGCACCCGGCGGATCGGAATACGGCCGCCTCTCGGTGATGCTGCAATACCGCTTCGAGATGGAGCGCCTGTTCCTGGTGCCGCCGGGCGCCTTCAATCCGGCGCCCAAGGTGGAATCGGCGGTGGTGCGCATGATTCCCCGGCCGCGTGCTGCGCTGGCCGCGACCGATGAGGCTTTGCTGGGGGAAATCGTAAAGTCAGCCTTCGCGCAACGGCGCAAGATGCTGCGCAATACGCTGCGCGAGCGCCTGTCGGAGGCGGACTGGGCGGCGCTGGGGATCGTGCCGACGCGGCGCGCGGAGGAACTGGCGGTCGGCGACTACGTGCGCATCGCCAACCGCCTGGCCGAAGCCGGGATTACTTCTTCGTCGAGCAGGTCTTGATGCCGAAGGGCAGGTAAGCCGGGCACCAGCCGATGGCGCCGGTGGCGAGCGGCAGCACGCCGATCCAGGCCCAGACCGGGCCGCCCATGAACGCCCA
>CAJPFL010000088.1 GCA_905339315.1 Rhodocyclaceae bacterium | reverse complement strand
CCGATGGTCACGTGCAGGCCGTGGAAGCCGGTCAGCATGAAGAAGGTCGAGCCATAGACGCCCGTGGTCAGCTTCAGGTTCAGCGCCTGGTAGGCATGCACGTACTCGTAGACCTGCAGGCTGAGGAAGAGCAGGCCGAGGGCGATGGTGAGCATCAGGCCGAGCTTCAGCTGGCCGCGCTTGCCGGCGACGAGGCCCCAGTGCGCCCAGGTCAGGGTGGCTCCGGAGGACAGCAGCAGCAGGGTGTTGATGAGCGGAATGCCCATGGCACCCATCGGCGTGAACTGCTCGGCGAACTTCGGCCCGGCGCTCGGCCAGTTCGCGGTGAAGCCCGGCCACAGGAGCTGCTGCTCGGCGCTCGCCAGATCGGGCACGGACAGCACGCGGACATAGAACAGGGCGCCGAAGAAGGCGGCGAAGAACATCACTTCCGAGAAGATGAACCAACTCATGCCCCAGCGGAAGGAAATATCGACCTGCTTGTTGTATTTTCCGCCCTCGGATTCGTCGATGACCCGCCCGAACCAGCCGAACAGCATGAACAGCAGGACGCCGAAACCGGCCAGGACGACATAGGGGCCGACGGCGAATTTGTTCATCCAGAGCACGGCACCCGATGCCAGCAGGAACAGGGCAGCGGAACCGACCAGGGGGAAGTGCGACGGGTCCGGAACGAAATAGCGGGACGCCTGCTGACTCATATCTACCTCCGAATCGTTGTGTATTTACTTTATGGCGACGAATTGCACGAAAGCCACGATTGCCAGGACGAACACTGCCACGACGATTATGCCGGCGATGATGACCTGGCCGGGGCGCAACCCAGCGGCATCCTCTTCGTGCATCCGGCGGTGCCGCACGCCGAACAAGGCCGACAGCACCGTTCTCATCACCTGCAACGGTCCCGCTCTGCGCTCGCCCATCATGGCTCCCATGTTCATGCGCCCGGCCTGCGCTGCTGTGGCGCCGGCTCGGCTACCGCTCCGGCCACCTCGAAGAAGGTGTACGACAGGGTGATCGTGTTCACCTCCTTCGGCAGTGCCGGGTCGATGCTGAAGACGACAGGCATTTCCCGTGACTCTCCCGGTCCCAGCGTCTGCCGCGCAAAGCAGAAGCACTCCAGCTTTTTGAAATGCGCGGCGGCCAGCTGCGGGCCGTAGCTGGGGATCGCCTGGCCGGTCACCGGATGGTTGCGTGTATTGCTGACGCGATAGACGACATGCACCAGCTCGCCCGGATGCACCGAAACGCTGGTCTGGCCCGGCTTGAAGCTCCAGGGCAAGCCGTGCAGGTTGGCATCGAACTCCACGGTCACCTTGCGGCTGGTATCGACCTGGGTGTTGCGCAGGGCATCGTCCGGATTGAGCAGGTTGTTGATGCCGGTGATCTCGCAGAACTTCTGGTACATCGGCACCATGGCATAGCCGAAGCCGAACATCAGCCCGGCCACCGCCAGCAGCCTAAACAGGACGCGACGGTTGTCGGCGTTTCGGTTCGCGTTCATTTGAACAGCCAGTAGCGCAGGACGAAGCCGACGAACATCGCTGCCGCCACCAGGGCAAGCGCCAGCGCCGTTCTGCGGCTTTTCTGCTGCAGCGCCGGGGTCACGCGTGCCCCTTCGCCTCGGTGAGCACCGGCGGCTCCTCGAAGGTGTGGTAGGGCGCCGGCGAAGGCACGGTCCACTCGAGACCGGTCGCGCCCTCCCAGGGCTTGGCCGCCGCCTTCACGCCGCCGCGAATGGCCTTCAGCACCACATACAGGAACAGCAGCTGGCTCAGGCCGAAGCCAAAGGCGCCGATCGTCGACACCTGGTTGAAGTCGACGAACTGCAGGGCGTAGTCCGGGATTCGGCGCGGCATGCCGGCCAGGCCAAGGAAGTGCTGCGGGAAGAAGGCGATGTTGAAGGAGATGATGGACAGCCAAAAGTGCCACTGGCCCAGCGTCTCGTCGTACATGTGGCCGGTCCACTTCGGCAGCCAGTAGTACACCGCCGCAAAGGCCGAGAACAGCGCCCCTGCCACCATCACGTAATGGAAATGGGCGACGACATAATAGGTATCCTGCAGCTGCACGTCGATCGCCGTGTTGGACAGCACCAGGCCGGTGAAGCCGCCGATGGTGAACAGGAAAAGGAAGCCCAGGGCGAACAGCATCGGCGTCTCGAAGGTCATCGACCCGCGCCACATGGTGGCCACCCAGTTGAACACCTTCACCCCGGTCGGTACCGCAATCAGGATGGTGGCGTACATGAAGTAGAGCTGGCCGGCGACCGGCATGCCGACCACGTACATGTGGTGCGCCCAGACGATGAAGGAGATCAGCGCGATCGAGGCAATGGCGTAGACCATCGAGGTGTAGCCGAAGATCGGCTTGCGCGCGAAAGCCGGGATGACGTGCGAGACGACGCCGAACGCCGGCAGGGCGATGATATACACCTCGGGATGGCCGAAGAACCAGAAGATGTGCTGGAACAGCACCGGATCGCCGCCGCCGGCCGCGCTGAAGAAACTGGTGCCGAAGTGGCGGTCCGTCAGGATCATGGTGACGGCGCCGGCCAGCACCGGCATCACGGCGATCAGCAGGAAGCCGGTGATCAGCCAGGTCCAGCAGAACATCGGCATGCGCATCAGCGGCATGCCGGGCGCGCGCAGGTTGAGGATCGTCGTGACGATGTTGATCGAGCCCATGATCGACGACATGCCGAGGATGTGCACCGCGAAGATCGCCATGTCCATGCCGATGCCCATCTGGATGGACAGCGGCGGGTACAGCGTCCAGCCGGTGCCGGCGGCGCCGCCGGGCACGAACATCGAAGCCGTCAGCAGGATGCCGGCCGGCGGCAGCAGCCAGAAGCTCCAGTTGTTCATGCGCGCGAAGGCCATGTCGGGCGCGCCGATCATCATCGGGATCATCCAGTTGGCGAAACCGACGAAGGCCGGCATGATCGCGCCGAACACCATGATCAGTCCGTGCAGCGTGATCATCTGGTTGAAGAACTCCGGCTCGACGTACTGCAGGCCTGGCTGGAACAGCTCGGCGCGGATGATCAGGGCCATCGCCCCGCCGACCATGAACATGGCGAAGCTGAACCACAGGTACATCGTGCCGATGTCCTTGTGGTTGGTGGTGGTGATCCAGCGCATGACCCCCTTCGGATGATGCGAGTGACCGTCCCCGTGTGCATGGCCGGCGCCGTGGGCGTGGGTGGCTTCCATCTTGTCTCCTTGTATCCCGCGAATTCGGTTTATTTGCGCGCCGCCCTGATCTCGGCCGGCTGCACGACGTCGCCGGCCTTGTTGCCCCAGGCGTTGCGTTCGTAGGTGACGACGGCGGCGATGTCGCCGTCGCCGAGCTGGCCGCCGTAGGCCGCCATGGCGGTGTTGAGCTTGCCATTCAGGACGATGTCGATATGCGCCGCCTTGGACCCCTTGGCGATCTTCGAGCCGTCCAGCGCCGGGAAGGCGGGCGGCAGGCCCTTGCCGTTGGCCTGGTGGCAGGCCACGCAGTTGGCCGCATAGACCTTCTCGCCCCGGCTCATCAGCTCAGCCAGGGAATAGGTCTTCGCGCCCTCGTCGGCCGTGGCTGCCATCTGCTGCTTCTGCGCCCCGACCCATTGCGAATATTTTTCGGCAGACACCACCTCGACCACGATCGGCATGAAGGCGTGGTCCTTGCCGCACAGCTCGGCGCACTGGCCGCGGTAGATGCCCTCCTTCTCCGCCTTGAACCAGGTGTCGCGCACATAGCCCGGAATGGCGTCCTGCTTCACCGCCAGGGCGGGCACCCACCAGGAATGGATCACGTCGGTCGCCGTGGTCAGCACGCGGATTTTCTTGCCGACGGGGACGACGAGGTGCTGGTCGACCTCGAGCAGATAATTGCCGCCCTTCGCCGCCGCGCCGCGAATCTGCTCCGGCGGCGTGGACATCAGGCTCATGAAGCGGATGCCCTCGCCTTCGCCCTTGAGGTAGTCATAGCCCCACTTCCACTGGTAGCCGGTCGCCTTGATGGTGATGTCCGCCTGCGCGGTGTCGCGCATGTTGAGCACCGCCTTGGTGGCGGGCCAGGCCATGCCGATCAGGATCAGCAGGGGAATGACGGTCCAGGCGATCTCGACCAGGGTGTTGTCGTGAAACTGGGCGGCCTGATGGCCCCTCGACTTGCGGTGGGCGAAGACCGAATAGAACATCACGGCGAAGACGCCGATGAAGATGATGACGATGATGATCATCATCAGGTCGTGCAGGTCGATCACCGTCTGGGCGGCCTTGGTGGCGGGGGCCTGGAAGTTGAGTTCCCAGGCGGCCAGCGCCATGCCCGACCAGGCCAGGAGCGCAAGGCCCGCCAGGCGCGACTTCGTCTTGTTATGCGTTGCCATCAGCCACTCTCTCCTTGAAGGTTGTTCGTCGCGTTTCGTGCGGACATGGCATGCGCATCACCCGGGAGGACGCCCTCGGCGTCGTTCCCGTCAGCGAACCTTATCCACTCGGAAATCCCCCGGCGCAGAGCGCGCGACCATCATTATTTAAATGTAAAATTTTTAATACGCTAACACGCGGCCCGAATTCTTTCAAGAAGCTTTGATCCAGATCAAAAACACTCAGGGATTGTGGGGATTTGGCCCGCCCGGGGAGGCGAGGGCAGGGAACTGCGGGCACCGGCCATCGGCGGCCGGCAAGGCCCTGAATCAGCGGGCAGCGAGCGCCTCGAGCAGGCGGACATGCACCCCGCAGAAGTCGCCATTGCTCATGACGAGCACATGGTCGCCCCCGCGGGCCGCAGCCGACACCGCGGCGACGAGGGCCTCGATATCCTCAAAGACCTGCGCCCGCTCGCCAAGCGGCTGCAGGGCGCCGCGGACATCCCAGCCGAGGCCGGCCGCATAACAGAACGTCAGTTCGGCCCCGCGCAGGCTGTCCGGCAATTGCGCCTTCATCACGCCCAGCTTCATGGTGTTGGAGCGCGGCTCCAGCACCGCCAGGATGCGGCCGCCATCGATACGCTGACGCAAGCCGGCGATCGTCGCCGAGATCGCCGTCGGATGATGGGCGAAATCGTCATACACCGTCACGTTGCCCGACGCGCCGCGGACCTCGAGGCGGCGCTTGACGCCGCCGAAGCACGCCAGCGCCTCCAGCGCGGCGGCCGGCGGAACGCCGGCATGCCGCGCGGCGGCAACGGCCGCCAGGGCATTTGTCCGGTTGTGCGACCCGGCCAGGGCCAGGCGCAGCTGGCCGATCTCGCCGCCCGCGAAGCTCACCGCACAGGCGCCATCCTCGCCAAGCTCGCCCAGGCCCCAACCGGCGTCACTCCCGAACCACTCGACCGGCGTCCAGCAGCCGCGCTCGAGAACCCGCTTCAGGCTGGCTTCGGCGGCATTCGCAACAATCAGGCCGGATTTGGGCAAAATACGCACAAAATGATGAAATTGCGTCTCGATAGCTGCAAGATCACTGAAGATGTCCGCATGATCGAACTCAAGGTTATTCAGGATCGCGGTCCGTGCATTGTAGTGAACAAACTTCGAGCGCTTGTCGCAAAAGGCGGTGTCGTACTCGTCCGCCTCGATGACGAAGAAAGGTCTGGAAGTCAGTCTCGCCGAGACGGCGAAATCCTGCGGCACGCCGCCAATCAGGAAGCCGGGATTCATCCCGGCATGCTCCAGAATCCATGCCAGCATCGACGAAGTGGTCGTCTTGCCATGGGTGCCCGCCACGGCCAGCACCCACTTGTCGCGCAGCACATTCTCGGCCAGCCATTGGGGGCCGGACACATAGGGCAGGCCCTTGTCGAGGATCTCCTCCAGCAGCGGATTGCCGCGCGAAATGGCATTGCCGATGACGAACAGGTCGGGCGCGATTCCGGCCTGCGCCGCATCGTAACCCTCGACCAGATCAATGCCCTGGGCCTCGAGCTGGGTGCTCATCGGCGGATAGACATTGGCATCGCAACCGGTCACGCGATGGCCGCAAGCCCTGGCCAGCAGGGCGATGCCGCCCATGAAGGTGCCGCAGATGCCGAGGATGTGGATATGCATGGCGATCAAGCTAGAATAGCGGCGAATTCTAACCGATCCGCCAGCGTCACCCGCCATGTCCCATCATGACCGGAACTCCCTGCGACTCAACGCCATGCGGCGGAGCATCGCCACCCTGGCCGCCCGCCTGATGGCCGAGGACGGCATTGCCGACTATGGCCTGGCCAAGCGCAAGGCGGCACGCCAGCTGGGAGCGCCCGAAACAGAAGCCCTGCCCAACAATGCCGAAATCGAGGCAGAGCTGCGCGCCTACCAGGCGATCTACCAGGAAGAGGAGCAGCGCGAACGCCTGCTGGAAATGCGCGAAACGGCAGTCGAGGTCATGCGCCTGCTCGACCCCTTCAGGCCCTACCTGACCGGACCGGTGCTGGATGGCACCGCCGGCCGCTATGCCGAAATCGAGCTCGAGGCCTTCCCCGACAGCGGCAAGGAAGTGGAAATCTTCCTGCTCAATCAGGGCATTCGCTTCGACCAGAACGAGCCGAGACGCGGCGGTGCCGAGGTTCCTGAGTGTGTGCTCACGTTCGAATGGAACGAGATTCCCGTTAGGCTTTCCCT
>CAJPFL010000087.1 GCA_905339315.1 Rhodocyclaceae bacterium | reverse complement strand
CCGCCCTTCCTCAGCGTCACCTTCGCCGCCTGCCTGGTCGGCCTCGCCACGGCCGCCCTCGACGGCGCCATGCTGCGGCCGCTGGCGGCCTTCTTCACGGTGTTCTTCGCGCTGGTGGCGCACGCCGGCATCAACGTGCTGAACGACTACTACGACGCGCTCAACGGCTCGGATGCCGCCAACAGCGAGCGCCAGTTCCCGTTCACCGGCGGCAGCCGCTTCATCCAGAACGGCGTGCTCGGCCTGAAAGCGGCCGGTCTCTTCGGCTACGCCCTGATGGCCTCGGTGATTCCCGCCGGACTGTGGCTGGCGTGGACCTCGGCCAGCGGCCTGATCCTGATCGGCCTGGCCGGGATGTTCGTCGGCTGGGCCTACTCGGCGCCGCCGCTGAAGCTGATGAGCCGCGGCTGGGGCGAGCTGGCGGTGGCCTGCGGCTGGCTGATCGTCGTCGTCGGCTCGGACTACGTGCAGCGCGGCGCCTTCTCGCCGCTGCCCTTCGTCGCCGGCCTGCCCTACGCCCTGCATGTCGCCAACGTGCTCTTCATCAACCAGTTCCCCGACTATCGCGCCGACGCCGCCGCCGGCAAGCGCAACTGGGTGGTGCGGCTCGGCCCGCAACAGGCGCGCTGGGGCTATCCCTTCGTTGTCGGCGTGGCCTACGGCTGGCTGATCGGCGCCGTGGCGCTGGGCGCCCTGCCGTGGACCGCGCTGATCGCGCTGGCTGCCCTCGCGCCGGCCCTCGCCGCCACGAAGCAGCTGCTCGCCCATGCCGCTAAGCCGGCCGAACTGGCGCCGGCGATCCGCGCCACCATCGGCGCGGCGATGCTGCACGGCATCCTGCTCGCCGTCGGCCTGGCCGCCGCGCACATTATTTAGCGCGGCAATGGCCGCCTACCTCATCGGCCACATCACGATCAAGGACCCGCAGAAGTGGGAGGCCTACCGCGACCAGGTGCCGGCGACGCTCGCACCCTGGCAGGCCGAACTGGTGTTGCGCGGCAGGAAGTTCGCCGTGCTCGGCGGCAGCCACGCGCACACCGACACCGTGGTGATCCGCTTTCCCGATCCCGCATCGCTGCGCGGCTGGTTCGAGTCGCCGGCCTACCAGGCGCTGATCCCCCTGCGCGAAGCGGCGGCCGAGGTGACCCTGATCGGCTACGAAGCCTGAGCCCGCAAAGTCAGTCCCGGCAGCACGGCGGCTAGCCCGCCAGGTATTTTTCCACCCGCGGCGCCCAATGGAAGGCTTCGGCGGTGGCGGTCTCGATGGCCGGCAGCGCCCAGTTGTCCTGCTGCACGAAGAACATGCCGCCGCGGAAAGGCTTGCGCAGGCGATCCACCGTGCCGCCGGCGATCAGGCCGGTTTCGGCCACGGGCAGCGCGTGGCCCCAGCGTGCGAGCCGGATGCCGGCGATGTCCTCGCGGCGCAGATTCAGCAGCGGCAGGATGCCCTCGACCACCTGCGCCTCGAATTCGCGCAGGACGTTGGCGTACGCCGCCTCCGCCAGCAGCTCCGGACGGGCGCCGTCGAAAGGCAGGGGCCGATACAGCGTCAGGACGCTCGAGGCCGCGCCGGGATGCAGGAACTGGCCGAAGACCACGTCGGTCGCCCCCTGCCTTGTCGCCGCGGCGCGGATGTCGCGGCCGTCCGTCGTGCCATCGCCGAGCAGATACAGGTCGTAGGGCACTTGCGCCAGCCGGCGTTCGAGCAGCACGTTCGCCACCAGGTAGCTGCGGTAGCGCAGGCGGCGAATGGCCTCGATCCGCTCCGGCTCGAGGCCCTCGACGAGCCGCGCGACGACGAATTTCGGGCAGGCCATGACGACGGCGCGGGCATGCAGGCAGCGCAGGCTTCCGGCGGCATCCTCGTAAGCCACTTCGAATCCGTCGGGCACGGCGCGCACATTCGCCACCAGGGCGCCGGCCCGCAGATGGCCTTCCGGCAATTGCCGGCCCAGGCGCTCGTGCAGGCGTTCGGCGATGGCGGCGTTGCCGCCCGGCGTCACCAGGATGTCGCCGAACTCCGCCGCGAAGAAGTTCAGGCCGGCCGCCGCGCCGACTTCGGAGAAGGACGCGCCGAAGGACGACCAGCAGTAATGCTCGAAGGCGGTGCGGATGTGCGGATGCAGGCGGCGCCCGCCGAGGCGCGACTCGACGTGGCGGCGGAAGCTGCTCCGGTCGAGCGCATTGACATGGGCGCGCTCGGCGGCAGTGGCGGCGGGAATCTGCGGATAGCGCAGGCCCCCTTCTTCGTTGTAGAGGCGGTGGAAATAGCCGGCGAGGTCGTGGAACTGCCGGCGTTGCGCGGCAGGCGCGGTCTCGCCCCGCCAGAAATCCTCGACGAGCCGGCCCTCCAGCGCGACCGGATGGCCTTCCGTCTTCCTGCGCCAGAGGCGGTCGACGCCCAACTCCGCGTACAGCGCCGCCAGCGGCGAGCCCGCGTCGGGCGCGGTGAAATAGGCGGCGCCGATGGCGTAATCCATGCCGCGCCAGGACTCGCCCCTGGCATTGCCGCCGAACCGCGCGGCCTGTTCCAGCACGACGGGCTGATGTTTGCGCAGCAGATAGGCCGCCGTCAGGCCGCCCAGTCCGCCGCCGACCACCACCAGCGGCACGCGCTCGGCCGGCGCCGGATAGCGGCCGCCGTGCGACGCCAGCCAGGCCGGCTTGTCCCAGAGGATGCGATGGGGGCGCCGCGGGTCGTCGCCGGAAAACAGGGCCGGCGCCGTCTCGCCGATGCCGCGGTCGATGGGGCCGGCTGCCGTGGCAGCGCCCGGCGCCGGCACGCCGGCCCAGGCAGGGCGGAGATACAGGCTGGTCGAGCCTGCGGCAATCAGCTTGACGAAGGCGCGCCGCGACAGGGCGCCTAGCAGGAAGCGCGTGTCCATGGCGCCAACTCTACACAAAAAGGCCGCGGCCGGCGCTGCCGGTCGCGGCCCGGATCAGGCGCGAAGGGGTGGGGCTTACTTCTTCTTCGGCGGGAGATTGCCGACGAAGGTGTTGTCCACCAGCGGCTTGGCATCGACCTGCGGCACATGGCAGGTATTGCACTGGTAGCGGTCCATCGTCACCGCCTTCTTGCTGCTGTCGAGGTGGCTGTCGCCGACCTTCGGCGCATTCTTTTCCTTGAATTTTTCCAGGCTGTGGCAGCTCATGCACTGGTTCTCCTCGACCGTGATCTCGTCGAAGTTGTCGACGGCATGAGGCACCAGCGGCGGCTGTTCCTTGAAGGTGCGCGCGATCGGCTTTTGCAGGCCGGGCTTCTT
>CAJPFL010000086.1 GCA_905339315.1 Rhodocyclaceae bacterium | reverse complement strand
GCCTGCGTCAGGTCGTTGGTGCCGAAGCTGAAGAACTCGGCGTCCTGCGCCATGCGGCCGGCGCGCAGGCAGGCGCGCACCACCTCGAGCATGCTGCCGAACTTGTAGCCGACGTTGATGCCGTGCGTCAGCTCGACCACCTTGTGGATGCGCTTGACGTAGCTGTGGATGCGCACCAGCTCCTCGACCGTCGCCACCTGCGGCACCATGATCTCGGGATGGACCTCGATGCCCTCCTTGGCGCACAGCGCCGCCGCCTCGAGGATGGCCTGGATCTGCATCGAGTAGATCTCGGGATAGGTGATGCCGAGGCGCACGCCGCGGTGGCCGAGCATCGGGTTGACCTCGGAGAGCGCGCGCACCTTCTTCAGCGTCTTCTCCTTCTTGAGGATGACGTCCTCCTCGAGGTGGCTGTCCTTGAAGTCCTCCATGCTGCGGCCGAGCTTGGTGAGGCCGTCGGCGTACTGCATGTAGAGCCTCGGGTTGAGCAGCTTGAGGGTCTCGGGCAGCTCTTCCAGCGCCTTGAGGGAGTCGCGCAGGTGGTGCAGGTGGGCAATCTCCAGCTCGAGCTGGGCGGCGGTGGGCAGGAACTCGTGCAGCGGCGGGTCCATCAGGCGCACGGTGACCGGCAGGCCGCGCATCGCCTTGAAGATGCCCTTGAAGTCGGAACGCTGGATCGGCAGCAGGCGGTCGATGGCGGCCTGGCGCTCCTCGATGCTTTCCGCCAGGATCATCTCCTGCACGATGGGCAGGCGGTCGGTGGCGTTGAACATGCGCTCGGTGCGGCACAGGCCGATGCCCATGGCGCCGAACTCGCGCGCGCGCACGGCGTCTTCCGGCGTGTCGGCGTTGGCCATCACCTGGAGGCGGCTGACCTGGTCGGCCCATTTCAGCAGGGTCTGCATGTCCTCGCTGAACTCGGCCTGCACCGTCGGCACCTCGCCGGCGTAAACGTGGCCGTTGCTGCCGTTGATGGTGACGACGTCGCCCTCGTGCAGGGTGGTGTCGCCGATGGTGGCGCAGCGCCGGATGTCGTCGATGTGGATGGCTTCGCAGCCGGAGACGCAGGGCTTGCCCATGCCGCGCGCGACCACGGCCGCGTGCGAGGTCTTGCCGCCGCGCGAGGTGAGGATGCCCTGGGCCTGGAAGAAGCCGTGGATGTCCTCGGGCTTGGTTTCCTCGCGCACCAGGATGATGCGCTCGCCGGCCTTGCCGCGCGCCTCGGCGCTGTCGGCGTCGAAGACGATCCTGCCGGAGGCTGCGCCCGGCGAGGCCGGCAGGCCGGTGGCGAGCGGCTTGCCCTTGAAGCTGGGCGCCAGCTGCGGCACGAGCAGCTGCTCGAGGATGGCCGGTTCGATGCGCAGCAGGGCCTTCTCGCGGCTGATCAGGCCTTCCTTGAACATCTCGACCGAGGTGCGCACCATGGCCGCGGCATTCATCTTGCCGTTGCGCGTCTGCAGGCAGTAGAGCGTGCCGCGCTCGATGGTGAACTCGAAGTCCTGCACTTCCTTGTAGTGCGATTCCAGCCGGTTGTGCAGCTCGAGCAGCTGCCGGTAGATTTCCGGCATGTCCTGCTCCATCTCGGCGATCGGTTTCGGCGTACGGATGCCGGCGACGACGTCCTCGCCCTGGGCATTGACCAGGTATTCGCCGTAGATCAGGTTCTCGCCGGTGCCCGGGTTGCGCGTGAAGCCGACGCCGGTGCCGGAGTCGTTGCCCATGTTGCCGAACACCATGGTGCACACGTTCACCGCCGTGCCGTTGGCCATCTCCTTCGTGATCCTGAACTGCCGGCGGTAGTCGACGGCGCGCTTGCCGTTCCAGGAATTGAAGACGGCGCCGACGGCGATTTCCAGCTGCTGGTAGGGATCCTCCGGGAAAGGCTTGCCGGTGCGGGTCTCGATGATCTTGGCGAACTGGTCGGCCAGTTCCGAGAGGTGCTCGGCCTTGAGGTCGATGTCCTGCGCGGCGCCGACCTTGCGCTTCATCGCGTGCATGGCCTCGTCGAAGTGCCGGTCATCGACGTTCAGCGCGATCTTGCCGAAGAGCTGGATGAAGCGGCGCCAGGCGTCGTAGCCGAAGCGCGGATTGCCGGTCAGCTTGATGAGGCCGGCGAGCGTGGCCTTGTTCAGGCCGAGGTTGAGGATGGTGTCCATCATGCCCGGCATGGACATCGCCGAGCCGGAGCGCACCGACACCAGCAGCGGATTCTCCGCGCTGCCGAAGCCCTTGCCGGTCTTCTTCTCCAGCGCCTTGATGCGCGCCTTGATGTCCTCCATCAGGCCCTCGGGCAGTTGGTTGCGTTCCAGGTAGGCGAGGCAGGCCTCGGTGGTGATGGTGAAGCCGGGCGGCACGTTGAGGCCGATCTGCGTCATCTCGCACAGATTGGCGCCCTTGCCGCCCAGCAGCATCTTGTTCTTGCCGTCGCCTTCCTCGAACTCGTAAATGAACTTGCGGGCTTTCATGATGGCCGGGTCTCGGTTGAAAATAAACGGTTATTGTGCCATGCACAAGCGCAGAAAACCATGCGCCAGGCAGGGCGTGACCGCCCGTATCCGATGGGCGGGACTGTCCTGCGGCCGCCCATCCCGTCTATCATGGAGGCGCCATGACCCTGCCCAGAACCGCCCTCTTCGCCTGCCTCGCGCTTCTGCCGCCGGCAACCCAGGCGCAGCCCTACGCCCCGGCCGATGACCGCCCCGGCCGCTACGTGCTGATGCCGATGTCGGTCGAGCGGCCGCCCGGCGACGGCTGGACGGTGGTACGCCGCAGCGACACCGATCTGGTCTTCCTCCGCCCGGCGGAAAAGGATCGCCACAGCCTGGTGGCCATCGCCAGCGGCAAGGTGCCCGCGAAGCGCGCCCGCACCAGTGCCGAGCTTGCCGCCAGCGTGCGCGAGGACCTGAAGAACAATGGCGGCGCGAAGCGCTTCGAGATCCTCGAGGAAGAAGTCCTGGTAGAGCCGGCCGCGGACCGCAAGTGCGTGCGCTACCGCCAGCGCGCCCGCGACCTCGGCGCCAGCGGGACGGACGGCCAGGCGCAGATCATCAGCCTGCACGGCCTCGCCTGCCTGCACGCCGCGGACGAGGGCCTCGTGGTGACCGCGTCCCTGTCCGAGCGCGGCCCCGCCGCGGGCGGCAAGGCGGCGCTCGCCGGGGAAGCGGCGCGATTCTTTGCCGGCGTCCGTCAGCACCTTCCCCTGCAGCGCGACGGCTGGCGCAATCCCGCCGAGCAGGGCGACGCCAATGCCCAGGTCTGGCATGCCCGCAGCCTGCTCCGGAGCAACGAACTGGAGGAAGCCATCGTCTGGCTGGACCGTGCGGCGGAGAAGGGGAACGCCGAGGCCAGGACCATGCTGGGGATGGCTTATGGCGCCGGCCGCGTCGTGACGAAGAGCCCGCAGGAAGCCGTGAAATGGCTGCGGCTGGCGGCCGAAAGCGGCTATCCGAAGGCCGAGGCCCTGCTCGGACTGACGCTCATCACCGCGGCAGAAGTGCGCAATGAGGAAGAAGGCCGGCGCTGGGTGCGCAAGGCGGCGGCCGACGGCGATCCGCTGGGCCAGTCCCTGCTCGGCGAATTCCTGCTGTCCGGCAAGGCCGGCATTGCCAAGAACGAAGCGGAAGCCGCGGCCTGGTACCGCAAGGCGGCCGAGCAGGGCGATGCCAAGGCGCAGTACATGCTTGCCAGCCTGCTGGCGAACGGCACGGGCGTGGAGAAGGACCTCCTCCAGTCGCGCTTCTGGCTGGAGCTCGCCGCGGCACAGGGCCATCCCGACGCGAGAAGGATCCTCGACCAGGCAAGGCGTGCCTCGAGGCCGGCACCGGCTCCGACCCCCGCCCCCGCAGAGGGCAAGTAGCCGCCCCCGGTGCGCATGGTGCACCGCGTCTTTATTCCGCAACAAAGCCGGCGTAGGCTGATTTCCTGAAAGGCTTCAGGAGGAGACAGCCATGGCTAGCGCAAAACCGATCGGCAATCTCGCCGAATGCTACGCCAACGCCCTCGCCATCGAGCGCGAGGCGGCGGCCCGCAGCGCGCAGTTCGCGGACTACCTCGAAGACCACGGCGAGCAGGCGACGGCGGACCTGTTCCGCAAGCTGGCGCGCTTCGAGCAACAGCATGTCGCCGAACTCGAGCGCCGCACCGCCGGCATGCCCCTGCCGACGCTGCGCGCCTGGGAGTTCAGCTGGCTCGACAATGCCCCGGCCGAGCAGGTCGACCACGAGTTC
>CAJPFL010000085.1 GCA_905339315.1 Rhodocyclaceae bacterium | reverse complement strand
GAGGCCTACAACGCCAACCTGCCGGAGGTGACGCGCTTCTTCGCCGAGCTCGGGCAGAATCAAAAACTGTTCGCCCAGTTCAAGGCGCTGAAGGCCTCTCCCGGCTACGCGCAACTGAGCGCCGCGCAGCAGCGCATCGTCGAGCACGAGATTCGCGACTTCCGCCTCTCCGGCGCCGAGCTGCCGGAAGACGTCAAGCCGCGCTTCCAGACCATCCAGGAGGAGCTGGCTTCGTTGCAGGCGAAATTCTCCGAGAACCTGCTCGATGCCACCAACGCCTTCGCCGAGATCGTCACCGACGAGGCGGAACTGGCCGGCATTCCCGCCGATGCCGTCGAGGCGGCGCGCACCGCGGCGGAGAAGGACGGCGTCAAAGGGTGGAAATTCACCCTGCACATGCCCTCCTATCTGCCGGCGATGCAGTACGCCGTATCCCGCCGCCTGCGCGAGATGCTGTACCGCGCCTACGCCACCCGCGCCGCGGAATTCCACGCGCTCGGCGGCAAGCAGGAATGGGACAACATGCCGCTGATCCGCCGCCTGCTCGAGCTGCGCGCCGAGGAGGCGGGCCACCTCGGCTATGGCAACTTCGCCGAAGTCTCGCTGGTGCCGAAGATGGCCGAGTCGCCGGCCGACGTGCTGGCCTTCCTGCGCGAACTGGCCGTCAAGTCGAAGCCCTTCGCCGAGCGCGACATGGCCGAGCTGCGCGAATTCGCCGTCTCGCAGGGACTGACTTCCTTGGAACCCTGGGACATCGGCTGGGCCTCGGAGAAACTCAAACAGGAGCGCTACAGCTTCTCCGACGAGGAGGTGCGCCAGTACTTTCCCGAGCCCAAGGTGCTGGAAGGCCTGTTCCGCGTCATCGAGACGCTGTTCGCCGTGCGCATCCGGCCCGACGCGGCGCCGGCCTGGCACGAGGACGTGCGCTTCTTCCGCATCGACGATGCTTCGGGCTGCCTGGTCGGCCAGTTCTACCTCGACCTCTACGCGCGCGACACCAAGCGCGGCGGCGCCTGGATGGACGACGCCATCACGCGCCGCAACACCGAGGCGGGCATCCAGACCCCGGTGGCCTACCTCAACTGCAATTTCTCGCGCCCCGTCGGCAACAAGCCTGCCTTGTTTACCCACGACGAGGTCATCACGCTGTTCCACGAGACCGGCCACGGCCTGCACCACCTGCTGACCCGCGTCGAGGAACTCGGCGTCTCCGGCATCAACGGCGTCGAATGGGACGCGGTCGAACTGCCCAGCCAGTTCATGGAAAATTTCTGCTGGGAGTGGGAGGTGCTGAGCGGCATGACCGCGCATGTCGACACGGGCAAGCCGCTGCCGCGCGCGCTCTTCGAGCGCATGACCGCAGCGAAGAACTTCCAGAGCGGCATGCAGATCGTGCGCCAGCTCGAGTTCAGCCTGTTCGACCTGTTGCTGCACAGCGACTTCGAGCCGGCCGGCCAGAAAAGCGTCATCGACCTGCTCGAGGAGGTGCGCCAGGAAGTCTCGGTGATCTTTCCGCCGCCCTGGCACCGATTCCCGAACAGCTTCTCGCATATCTTTTCGGGCGGCTACGCCGCCGGCTACTACAGCTACAAGTGGGCCGAGGTGCTCTCCGCCGATGCCTTCGCCGCCTTCGAGGAGGAGCGGCGCGACGGCAGCGTTCTGAATCCGGCCACCGGCATCCGCTTCCGCGACGAGATCCTCGCCGTCGGCGGCAGCCGCCCGGCGCTGGAGTCCTTCAAGGCCTTCCGCGGCCGGCCGCCCAGCGTCGATGCCCTGCTGCGGCACAGTGGTATGATTCTGGCGTAGCCGTTTTCGGAGGCGCGCCATGAGGATATATACCGTCTGTCTGCTTTCGCTGGCCCTGCTGGCAACAGGCGCCGATGCCCAGAACCTCTACCGCTGGGTAGACAAGAACGGCAAGGTGCATTACTCCGACCAGCCGCCGCCGAAGGAGATCAAGAAGGTCGAGCAGCCGCGCCTCGGCGTCTCCACCATCGAGACCAGCGGCCTTCCCTACGAGGCGCAGAAGGCAGCGCAGGCGTTTCCGGTGACGCTCTATACCACGCCGGAATGCGTGGCGGAGTGCTCAGCCGCGCGCGACACCCTGACCCGGCGCGGCATTCCCTATAGTGAAAGCAAGGTCGTCACCACCACCGACGGCGACAACTTCAAGAAGGCGCTGGGGACGGACAAGCTACTGTTCCCCTCCCTGACCGTCGGCACCCACAAGCAGATCGGCTACGAGGCGGATATCTGGCATGGCCTGCTCGACATGGCGGGGTACCCCCGTACCGCCATTCCGGGCAGCGTGCCCGGGCAGGCTCCGGGCAATCCGCCTGCCGGGAAATGAAGCTCGCCACCTGGAACGTCAATTCCCTCAAGGTTCGTCTGCCGCAGGTTCTTGAGTGGCTCGCCTCCCGTCAGCCGGACATCGTCTGCCTGCAGGAAACCAAGCTGGAAGACAAGGCATTCCCCCGCGCCGAGCTTGCGTCCGCCGGGTATCAGGCTGCGTTCGCCGGCCAGAAGACCTACAACGGTGTCGCCATCCTGTCCCGCCTGCCGCTCGGCGAGGTGTCGGCCGGCATTCCCGGCCTTGCCGACGAGCAGCAGCGTCTGCTCGCTGCAACCGTCGCGGGCGTGCGCGTGGTCTGCGGCTACTTCCCCAACGGCCAGAGCGTCGGCTCCGAGAAGTACGCCTACAAGCTGAGATGGATCGAGGCGCTGACGGCCTGGCTGCGCGATGAGATCGTGCGCCATCCGCGCCTGGCGCTTCTCGGCGATTACAACATCGCGCCCGAAGCGCGCGACGTGCATGACCCAAAGGCCTGGGAGGGCCAGGTGCTGTTCTCCGAACCGGAACGCGCCGCCTTCCGCGCCCTGCTCGACCTCGGGCTGAAGGACGCCTTCCGCCTCTTCGAGCAGCCCGAGAAGGTCTATTCGTGGTGGGATTACCGCATGCTGGCCTTCCGCCGCAACATGGGCCTGCGCATCGATCACATCCTGCTGTCGTCGGGCTTGGCCGGGGAGTGCACGGCCTGCACGGTGGACAAGGAGGCGCGCAAGGCCGAGCGGCCTTCCGATCACGCCCCCGTCATCGCGGAGCTGAAATGATTCCCCTGCCGGAACTTCAGGCGCAGTACCCGGTACTGGCGGAGTTGCCGCCCGGGCTGCGCGAGCAGATCGTAGCCGCTGCCCAAGCCGTCACCGTGCCGGCCGGCGCCACGCTGTTCGACGAGCGCCAGCCCTGCCAGGGCTTTCCCTTCGTCCTCGCCGGCGCGATCCGCGTGGCGAAGGTCGCCGCCAACGGCCGAGAGCTGCCGCTGTACCGCGTCACGCCGGGCGAGACCTGCATCATCACGTCGAGCTGCCTGCTCGGCAACGTGCCCTACAACGCCCGCGGCACGACGGAAAGCGAGACGGTGCTGGTGCTGCTGCCGCAAGGCCTGTTCAACGAGCTGCTGGCCCAGGCGCCCTTCCGCAACTTCATCTTCAACCTCTTCGCCGAGCGCATGGCCGACCTGATGCGGCTGGTCGAGGAGGTCGCCTTCCGCAAGCTCGACCAGCGGCTCGCGGCCCTGCTGCTGGGCAAGGGCCGCGTCGTGCACGCCACCCACCAGCAGCTTGCCGACGGGCTCGGCAGCGTGCGCGAGATGGTCAGCCGCCTGCTGAAAGGCTTCGCCGAGCAGGGCCTAGTGGCGTTGGGGCGCGAGCAGATCGAGATCCGCGATGCCGCCGGCCTGCGGCGGATTGCGCAAGCGGTGTAGCTGTGTAACCTTGGTTACAGACGCCGGCGCCGGCGCAGCGTCTAATGGCAGCGAGATTTCAACCCGGCAAAAGGAGATACCATGCAAAGCAATGTCGGCGGCATCGACCGCACGCTTCGGATCATCGTTGGACTCGCCCTCGTGGCATGGGCGTTCATGGGCGGCCCGGTCTGGGCCTGGATCGGCGTGCTGCCGCTCGCCACCGGCGCCATCGGCTGGTGCCCGGCTTACCTGCCCTTCGGCATCAAGACCTGCTCGACGAAGAAGTAATCCCGGCTTCGGCCAGGC
>CAJPFL010000084.1 GCA_905339315.1 Rhodocyclaceae bacterium | reverse complement strand
AGGGCGGCCATCATTTCGCGCGTGTAGTCGAGCTCCAGCGCCCAGGGCCGTGCGATGCGCATCGCGCCCTGGATCCAGTCGGAGCCGAAGTGCAGGTAGCGCACGCCGGCTTCTTCGCTGATCTCGATCGGTACTGGCATGGAATCGTGCAGCGGTTGCACAGGGCGCCCGCCGTGATGTGCAGGCTGACCTTTCAGCGGTTGATCAGGGAGGACAGCTTGCCGCGATATTCGCGCACGAGGTCGCTGTCCGATCCGAGCAGGCTGAAGATCTGCAGCAGGGTCTTGCGGCCGATGTCGTCGCCGAAGGCGCGGTCGCGCCGCACGATCTCCAGCAAGTGCTCCAGTGCGCCGCCATAGTCCTGCCTCAGTGCCAGCAGGTTGGCCAGTTCCAGCCGCGCCGCCAGGTCGGCGCCATCGGCCTCGATTCGTGCGCGCAGTGTTTTTTCGTCGGCGCCGCCGGAAGCGGCCTGTGCCAGCGCCAGGCGCGCGGCGAGGCGTTCGATGCGGCCGCGGTCCTTGGCATCCTCGGCGACCTCGTCGAGCAGGCGCTGCGCCTCGGCGAAGTCGCCGGCGTCGAGCAGCACGTCGACGAGGTCGAGGCGCGCCTGTTCGTGCTTCGGGTCGAGGCGGATGGCCTGCAGCAGCAGCTTGCGCGTGGCGTCGGTTTCGCCGCGGGCATGGGCCGCCATCGCCTCCTGCCGCAGCGGTTCTGCGGGCGAGGGCAGCAGGCTGTCGATGAATTCGCGCACCGCCGGTTCGGGCAGGGCGCCGGTGAACTCGTTCACGACCTGGCCGTCGACGACGGCCTTGACGTTGGGAATGCCGCGCACGCCGAACTGTCCGGCCAGCGCCTGGTTTTCGTCGGAGTTGATCTTGACGACGCGGATTCGCCCCTGATACTCGTCGGCCAGCTTCTCCAGGATCGGCCCGAGGCTGCGGCAGGGGCCGCACCAGGGCGCCCAGAAATCCACGAGGACGGGAACGCGACGGGAAGCCTCGATGACTTCCTGCATGAAATTGGTTTCGCTGACGTCGATGCAATGGGGGGACATGGCGGTTTCCGAATGGGTTTGTCAGTGATTCTGAGGGCTGGGAGCCGGGAATTCAAGGTGTCGGCTCGGGTATAATTGCGCTTTACGGAGCTTCCTCCAGCCATGCCCGAAGTCCTCAAGCTGCGCGGCGGTGCCGCGTTTTCCGCCAACCGTCTCGCCCGCCTCACCCGGAACGTCCAGGCCGTCCTGCCCAAGCTGAAGGGCCTCGCCGCCGAGCACTGGTATTTCGTCGAGCTGAATGCGCCCCTGGCGCCGGATGACCTGGCGCGGTTGAAGGACCTGCTCGGAGCATATCCTGCTGACAAGGTGCCGGTCGGCACGCTGAAGCTGGTGACGCCGCGCCTGGGCACCATCTCGCCGTGGTCGTCGAAGGCGACCGAGATCGCGCGGCAGTGCGGATTCGCCGCGGTCACGCGCATCGAGCGCGGCACCGCCTTCCACGTCGACGCCAAGGGCGACCTTGCTGCGGCGCTGCCGCTGCTGCATGACCGCATGACCGAATCGGTGCTCGAGGCTTTCGATGTCGCCGAAGCCCTGTTCCGCCACTACGCGCCGCAGCCGCTGGCGACGGTGGATGTGATCGGCAAGGGCCGCGCCGCGCTGGCCGCCGCCAACGGCGAGATGGGCCTCGCGCTGTCGGAAGACGAGATCGACTACCTGGTCGATGCCTTCACGAAGGCCGGGCGCAACCCGACCGACGTCGAGCTGATGATGTTCGCCCAGGCGAACTCCGAGCATTGCCGCCACAAGATCTTCAACGCCGACTGGGTGATCGACGGCGAGACGCAGGCGCACTCCCTCTTCGGCATGATCCGCGAGTCGCACAAAGTCAGTCCCCACGGCACGGTGGTGGCGTATTCCGACAACGCCGCCGTGCTCGAGGGCGCGCTCGCCAAGCGCTTCCATCCCGGCGCCGGCGGCGCCTATGCGTATTCGGAAGAACTGACGCACTACCTCGCCAAGGTCGAGACGCACAACCATCCGACCGCCATCTCGCCCTTCCCGGGCGCGGCGACCGGCTCCGGCGGCGAGATCCGCGACGAGGGTGCAACGGGGCGCGGCTCCAAGCCGAAGGCCGGCCTGTGCGGCTTCTCGGTGTCGAACCTCAACATTCCCGGCTATGCCCAGCCGTGGGAACAGCCCTACGGCAAGCCCGGGCGCATCGCCTCGGCGCTCGACATCATGATCGAGGGGCCGATCGGCGCCGCCGCCTTCAACAACGAATTCGGCCGGCCCAACCTCGCCGGCTATTTCCGCACTTTCGAGCAGGAGGTGGCGGGCGAAGTGCGCGGCTACCACAAGCCGATCATGATCGCCGGCGGTGTCGGCAACATCGCCGCACGCGATGCGCACAAGGTCGAATTCAAGGCCGGTGCGCTGCTCATCCAGCTCGGCGGCCCCGGCATGCTGATCGGGCTGGGCGGCGGCGCGGCCTCGTCGATGACGACCGGCGCCAACACCGCCGACCTCGACTTCGCCTCGGTGCAGCGCGGCAACCCGGAGATCCAGCGCCGCGCGCAGGAAGTCATCGACCGCTGCTGGCAACTGCGGGAAAACAATCCGATCCTCTCCATCCACGACGTCGGCGCCGGCGGCCTTTCCAACGCCCTGCCGGAACTGGCGCACGGCGCCGGCTGCGGCGCGCGCTTCGAACTGCGCCGCGTACAGACCGAGGAGCCCGGCATGTCCCCGCGCGAGATCTGGTGCAACGAGGCGCAGGAGCGCTACGTGCTGGCCATCGCCGCCGATCGGCTCGACGAATTCCGTGCCATTTGCGAGCGCGAGCGCTGCCCCTTCGCCGTGCTCGGCGAGGCCACCGCCGACGGCCGGCTGGTGGTGAGCGACAGCCACTTCGGCAACGACGCCGTCGACATGGACATGGAAGTCCTGCTCGGCAAGCCACCGAAGATGACGCGCGATGTAACGCACAAGGCGCGCCACCTGCCGCCCTTCGATGCCGCCGCCGTCGAGCTGAAGGAAGCCGCCTGGCGCGTGCTGCGCATGCCGAGCGTCGCCGCGAAGCACTTCCTCATCACCATCGGCGACCGCACGGTGGGCGGCATGACTGCGCGCGACCAGATGGTCGGGCCGTGGCAGGTGCCGGTGGCCGACTGCGCCGTTACCACGCTGGCCTACCAGGGCACGCTCGGCGAGGCCTTCGCCATGGGCGAGAAGACGCCGCTGGCGCTGATCGACGCGCCGGCCTCGGGCCGCATGGCGGTGGGCGAGGCGGTGACCAATATCGCCGCTGCGCAGATCGGTGACATCGGGAAAATCAAGCTCTCCGCCAACTGGATGGCCGCTGCGGGACACCCCGGCGAGGACGCGGCGCTGTTCGACACCGTCAAGGCGGTCGGCCTCGAGTTTTGCCCGCAGTTGGGCATCAGCATTCCCGTCGGCAAGGATTCGCTGTCGATGAAAACTGCGTGGGAGGAGGGCGGCAAGAAAAAGCAGGTCACCGCGCCGCTGTCGCTGATCATCTCCGCCTTCGCCACCTGCAGCGACGTGCGCAAGACGCTGACGCCGCAGCTGTGCACCGATTGCGGCGACACCGACCTCGTGCTGGTGGATCTCGGCCAGGGCAAGCACCGCCTCGGCGGCTCGGCCTTCGCCCAGGCCTACAACGCGACGGGGGAACACGCGCCGGACGCCGATGCGACGCTGCTCAAGGGCTTCTTTGCCGCCATCCAGGAACTCAACGCGGCCGGCCTGCTGCTCGCCTACCACGACCGCTCCGACGGCGGCCTCTTCGCCGCCGCCTGCGAGATGGCCTTCGCCGGGCATTGCGGCGTCTCGCTCAACCTCGACACACTGTGCTACGACCCGCTGATGAACGATGCCGACGGCCTGGAGCGCAAGCCCGAACTCGCGAGCGGCCGCTTCCGCGACCGCGTCATGGGCGCGCTGTTCGCCGAGGAGTTGGGCGCGCTGCTGCAGATCCGCCGCGACGACCGTAATCGCGTCATGCAGGTGCTGCGCGCGCACGGCCTCGCCGCCTGCAGCCACACCGTGGGCGAACTCAACACGGCCGATGAAATACGCGTCTGGCGCAACGCCAAGCCGCTGCTCAAGGAGAAGCGCGTCGACCTGCAGCGTGCCTGGACGGAGACGAGCTACCGGATCGCCCGCCTGCGCGACGACGCGCAATGCGCGCAGGAGGAATTCGATTCATTGCTCGACGCGGCCGATCCCGGCGTGTCGGCGACACTGACCTTCGACCCGGCCGAGGACATCGCCGCGCCGATGATCGCGAAGGGGGCAAAACCAAAG
>CAJPFL010000083.1 GCA_905339315.1 Rhodocyclaceae bacterium | reverse complement strand
GGCTCTTGACCCATATTTCCTCGGCCAGGGCGCAGACCACTGGGCAGCACGGTATTTCCATGCCGGAGAATGGGTGGTCGTCAACGGCAATGAGTGGCGCAGTTTTTACCAGACTGAAGAGGATGCGCAGGCCGCAGCGGCTACTTGGGGCGGAACCGCGCTTTACGTGGAGGCGCTGCCGGAGGAGCTGCAGCTCCAGGCGGACGACCACGCCGGCTTGGCGCCCCTGGTCAGCGCGGGCCTGATTGACGAGGACACGGTCGAGTTCGGTCCCGGCATCGCACCGGAGAATCTGACTTTTGCGTGGAGCCGGGCCCAGCCGGAAGGGCTCGACAAGTTTCACGACACGCTCGACATCACCTACGGATCAGGCAGCGTCGCGCGCATTGTCATGCCCAATGCGGACGACTATCTGGGATGGGGGGTCGAGAGCTTCCGCTTTACCGATGGACGTACGCTGTCGATGGCCGAACTGCTTGCCCTTGCTCCGCCCAGGCCGGAATACTACAACCTGATCCAGGGTACGGAAGGGAGCGATATTCTGATCGGCACGTATGCTGCGGACGCGATCACCGGTGGGGATGGCAACGACCAGCTCTACGGCCTCGACGGGGGTGATGTGCTTGGGGGTGGAACCGGCGACGACTACCTGGAAGGCGGCGCCGGCGACGACGTATTTCTTTTCAACCGCGGCGATGGCTTCGATTTGATCTACGACCTGGGGCTGGAAACCGATGAAGACACGCTGCGCTTCGGCGAAGGCATCGCGCCCGGCGACGTCGTCGTCTCGCGCGACGAGTGGAGCTTGTATCTGAATGTTCGCGGCACGCAGGATGTGGCCGTTCTGGATGGCTGGTACTTCGATCCCGCCGGCCGAATCGAGCGCGTGGAATTCGCCGATGGCACGGTATGGGACGGATCTTCTCTCGAAGGACGCGCGTACGACAGCCATATCGCGGGAACGGCGGGCAACGACCGCCTCAACGGCAGTGCCGGGCGCGACCTCATCGAGGGCTTCGAGGGCGACGACGTGCTCAACGGCCGGGCGGGCGCGGATGCCATGATCGGCGGCGCGGGCAACGACACCTATTATGTGGACGAGGCCGGCGATGCCGTCACGGAGCTGGCCGACGAGGGAACCGACCGCGTGATCAGCGCGATCAGCTACACCCTGGGCGACCACTTCGAGAACCTGACCCTGTCGGGGACGGCGGCAATCGACGGCACCGGCAACGCCCTGGACAACGTCATCGTCGGCAACGCCGCTTCGAACAGGCTCGACGGCCAGGCCGGCGACGACCGCCTGACCGGCGGCGCCAGCGACGACGTCCTGCTGGGCGGCGAGGGCAACGACGTGCTCAACGGCTCGGGCGGGGCGGATGCGATGACCGGCGGCGCGGGCAACGACGCCTACCATGTCGACGACGCCGGCGATGCCGTCACCGAACAGGCCGACGAGGGCACCGACCGCGTGATTTCCCACATCAGCTACACGCTGGGCGACAACATCGAGAACCTGACCTTGTCCGGCAGCGAGGCCATCAGCGGCACAGGCAATGCCCTCGACAACAGGATCGTCGGCAATGATGCATCGAATACGCTCGACGGCCAGGCCGGCGACGACCGTCTCACCGGCGGCGCGGCCGACGACATCCTGCTCGGCGGCGAAGGCAACGACGTGCTCAACGGCTCGGGCGGTGCCGATGCCATGGCGGGCGGCGCGGGCAACGACATCTACTACGTGGACGACGCCGGCGATGCCGTTGGCGAGCTGGCAGCCGATGGCACCGACCGCGTGATGGCGTCCATAACGTACCTGCTGGCTGACAACGTGGAGAATCTGACGCTGACCGGAACGGACAACATCGCCGGCGCCGGCAACGCCCTGGACAACACCCTGACTGGCAATGCCGGGATCAACCTGCTGGCCGGCGGCGAAGGCATTGACCGTCTGAACGGCGGTGCGGAACTGGACTTCCTCGAGGGCGGCGCGGGCAACGACGTGCTCGCGGACACTGTAGGGGCGGGCTATTTCAACGGCGGCAGCGGCAACGATTCCCTGCGCGGCGACGGCGCGGCCGATTTCTACCTTGGCGGGGCCGGCAACGACAGCATCAACACCGGCACCGGCGCCGACGTCATCGCCTTCAATTTGGGCGATGGCCAGGATACGATCGCCGCCAGCATCGGATCGGACAATGTGCTGTCGCTCGGCGGCGGCATCGCCTACGCGGACATCAGCCTGCGCAAGAGCGGCAACCACCTGGTTATCGACATCGGGGCGTCGGACAGCATCACGCTCGCGAACTGGTATGCCTCTCCAGGCAATCGCAGCGTGCCGACGCTCCAGGTCATCGCCGAGGCGATGGCCGGTTTCGATGCCGGAGGGGCCGATCCCTTGCGCGACAACAGGGTCGAGAGCTTCGATTTCGCCGGCCTGGTCGATGCCTTCGATGCGGCACGAGCGGCGAATCCCGGCCTTACAAGCTGGGCCATCACCAACGCCCTGACGCAATTCCATCTCGCCGGCAGCGACACGGCGGCGCTGGGCGGCGACCTGGCCTACCAGTACGGCCGCAGCGGCACGCTGGCGGGCATGGGCGTGAATGCAGCGCAGGAGGTGCTCGGCGATACGCAGTTCGGCGTGCTGGCACAGCAGTTGCGGCCATTGGCCGGGTTGCAGGAGGGGGCGTTGAGGCTGGGCTGATCATGAAACCTGGTTTTCTGGATCGTCTCGCGCCGGCGGATGCGGACCCGCGCGACTTTTCCCCGCCGCTGATCCGCCTGCAGGAATCGCCGCCTTCGCCGCTGGGGCGGCGTGTGCTGCTGGCCCTGTTCGGGCTGCTCGTCGCACTGCTGCTCTGGTCGGTTATCGGCCGGCTCGACATTGTCGCCGTGGCCGAGGGCAAGCTGGTGCCGCAGAGCTTCCTCAAGATCGTGCAGCCGGCCGAATCCGGCATCGTGCGCGAGATCCTGGTGCGGGAAGGCCAGTCGGTCGCCGAGGGCCAGGTGCTGATGCGCATGGACGCCCTCATTTCCGAGGCGGATCGCCGTACCCTGGAGGCTGACTTTTACCGCAAGACACTGACGCTCGCCCGCATCGATGCCGAACTGGGGCAGGCCGAGTTCAGGGCCGGGGCGGCGGCGCCCGCCGGTCTGGTGCGCGAGGTCGAGGCGCAGTACCGCGCCAACCGCGCCGCGCTGGAGGCGGCGCTGGCGGAGGAGCGGGCGAAGATGGAGAAGGCGCGCCGCGAGATGGCGGTGGCGCAGCAGGTCAGGACCCGGCTCGCCGAGACGCTGCCGCATTACCGTGCCCAGGACACCGCCTTCGAGAAGCTATCGAAGGACGGCTTCGCCGGCCCGTTGATGGCCTCCGACAAGCGCCGCGAGCGCATCGAGAAGGAACAGGAACTGGCCACTCAGGAACACGTCATCGAATCGGCGCGCGCCTCCATCGCCCAGTCGGAAAAGCGCCTGGCGCAGATCGCCGCTGATCACCGCCGCCAGCTTTTTGCCGAGCGCAACGAAATCCAGGGGCAGGTCGACAAGCTCGTGCAGGAGCGCGCCAAGCAGGCGCACCGGCAGGGGCTGCTGGAGCTGAAGGCTTCGCAGGCCGGCGTCGTGAAGGACATCGCCACCCACACCGCCGGCACGGTGGTGCAGCCGGGCACGGTGCTGCTGACGCTGGTGCCGCAGGACGACGTCCTGCGCGCCGAGGTGTGGGTGTCGAACCAGGACATCGGCTTCGTGCGCCAGGGGCAGCCGGTGAAGCTGAAGCTCGCCGCCTTTCCCTTCCAGAAGTACGGCATGGTCGAGGGCACGGTGGAGCATGTCAGCGCGGATGCGGCCGACGGCAACACGCAGGGGCAGCAGAACGGTGGCGCGGAACGGGGCGAGAAGACGGGCTCCCGGTCAGCAGCCCCGCTGGCCTACCGCGCCCTGGTGGCGCTGAAGGCCATGCGCATCGAGCAGGACGGCGAGCGCCTGCCGCTCACCGCCGGCATGCAGGCTACGGCGGAAATCCTCCTCGGCACCCGCAGCGTGCTCGAGTACCTGCTCTCGCCCGTGCAAAAAGCCTGGCACGAGGCCGGGCGGGAGCGGTGATAGGCTTGCAAATCGTTTCAATTATTGATACGATCGTATCAATAATTGAAACGATTATGGACAAGATCGCTTCGACCCTCTTCGGCAAGACACGGCAGGCCGTGCTGGCGTGGCTCATGCAGAGCCCGGAGGAGAAATATTATGTCCGGGAGTTGGCGCGGCTGACGGGAATCAGTCCGGGAACAGTCAAGTACGAGCTGGATAACCTCGCCGAAGCCGATCTCGTTACACGCGTCAAGGATGGCAACCGCGTGGTTTATCAGGCCAACACGTACAGCCCCGTCCATGAAGAATTGCGCTCGATCGTCAGCAAAACCTCGGGCATTCCGCTGGCGATCGGAAAAGTACTGAATCGTTTCGGCAAGAAAATCGAGCGGGCATTCATCTATGGTTCCATGGCAAAGGGAACGAATCAAAGCCGTAGCGATGTGGATTTGCTGGTTGTCGGGGAAGTGCCGTTTGCGACCCTGGTATCTTCATTGGCTCCGCTTGAGAGGGCGATTCGGCGCGAAATCAACGTACGTCTCATAGCCCGGCAGGAGTTTGCGGACAAGTTGCGCAAGCGGGATCGATTCCTGTCCGGGCTGATGAAGGGTCCGCTGATTCCCGTGATAGGTGAAGCAAGGTGACCCTGGACAACCTGATCGGCAAGGGGCTGCAGCGGGAACCGACGGATGCAGAGGAAATTGCGCGATTTCTCGCAAAGATTTCACAGAAGCTGGCGGACAGTTCCTCGACGTCGATCAGCGCCAGCAGCCGTTTCGATGTTGCCTATGAAGCAGTGTTGCAAATCGGGTTGGCGGCACTCCGCGCAAACGGACTCCGCGTCGATTCGCGTGGCGGCCATCATGTGTTGGCGCTGCAGACTTTGGGCAAGTCCATCGGGGTCAGTGTCGATGTGATCAGGTTGCTCGATGAATTCCGCCGCCAGCGGGCCGATGGGCTTTACAACGGTTCGTTCGATCCCTCAGAGGCGGAGGTTTTAGCCCTCATACAGGTTGGCAGGGATTTGGAGCGGCATTTCAGGCACTGGCTGGGAATCCGCCATCCTGAATTGCTTGGTTGAGAGAAAAAATCATTACGTGACCCACTTCACGGACATTTTTTGCAAGGCCGCCTAGGATTCGTCCAGCACTGTACTTGCCTGCCCCTCCCGGCTCGGGGGTGCGGGCATGTCGGCCCGGAGTCCCTGGTCCGCGCAGCGCCTGCAAGCATGGCGGCCGGGCAGGCGGCAGCGGGGAACTCCGGGACGGGATGGAAGCGACTCGGGCGTGACGGCCGGGTTGCATGAGGCGCGATGGCGAAAGCCCTCGCGCTTTTTTTTACTTCCCCGGCTTGTCCTGCTTCCAGGAGCCGACGTCGGGCGCGCCGGCGGGATCGAACCATTTCAGCTTGTCGTGCAGCTTCACCACCTCGCCGACGATGATCAGGGTCGGCGGCTTGAGCTGGGCGTCCTGCGCCAGTTGCGGCAGGCTGGCCAGGGTGCCGATGAGCACGCGCTGGCGGTTGGTGGTGCCCTGCTGCACGATGGCGGCGGGGGTGGCGTCCGGCAGTCCGTGCGCCATCAGTTCGCGGCACAGCACCGGCAGGCCGTGCAGGCCCATGTAGAAGACGACGGTCTGGTGCGGTCGCGCCAGGCCGGTCCAGTCGAGGTTCATCGTGCCGTCCTTGAGGTGGCCGGTGACGAAGACGCAGGCCTGGGCGTAGTCGCGGTGGGTGAGCGGGATGCCGGAGTAGGAGGCGACGCCCGCCGCCGCGGTGATGCCGGGCACCACCTCGAAGGAGATGCCGTGGGCGGAGAGGGTCTCGATCTCCTCGCCGCCGCGGCCGAAGATGAAGGGGTCGCCGCCCTTCAGGCGCAGCACGCGCTTGCCTTCCTGCGCCAGCTTCACCAGCAGGGCGTTGATCTCTTCCTGCCGCAGGGTGTGGTCGTTGCGCTGCTTGCCGACGTAGATGCGGCTGGCGTCGCGCCGGCACAGGTCGACGATCGCCGGCGAGACGAGGTTGTCGTGCACCACCACGTCGGCCTGCTGCATCAGCTTCAGGGCGCGGAAGGTGAGGAGATCCGGGTTGCCGGGGCCGGCGCCGACGAGGTACACCTCGCCGCGCGGCGGCTCGTCCCTGGTGACGGCGAGTTGTTCGTCGAAATACTTTTCCGCTTCCGTGCCCTTGCCGGCCAGCACCAGGTCGGCGAAGCTGCCGCCGAGCATTCTTTCCCAGAAGATACGCCGCTGCGCGGGATTGGCGAAATGCTGCTTGACCCGCTCGCGCAGTTCGTTCGCCATCTGCGCCAGGCGGCCGTAGGCGGCCGGCAGCAGGGTTTCCAGCTTCGCCCGCATCAGGCGCGCCAGCACCGGCGAGGCGCCGCCGGTCGATACCGCGATGATCATCGGCGAGCGGTCGACGATGGAGGGGAAGATGAAGCTGCACAGTTCGGGCGAGTCGACCACGTTCACCGGCAGGTCGCGCGCCTTCGCGGCCTGCGAGACGGCGGCATTCACCGCGTGGTCGTCGGTGGCGGCGATCACCACCATGGCGCCGGCGAGGTGCGCCTCGGCGAAGCGGGCCGGGATGTGCTCGATGCGGCCAGCGGCCTTTTCCGCGGCGAGGGCCTCGCCCAATTCGGGCGCCACGATGGCGACGCGCGCGCCGCAGCCGAGCAGCAGGCCGGCCTTGCGCGCGGCAACGGCGCCGCCGCCGACGACGAGGCAGCGGGCGCCCTTCAGGTTCAGGAATATCGGCAGGAAATCCATGCGTTGGGCAGTGGCCGCCTGGCGCTGCGGCCGAATCTATCTCTGGATGGGCGGAATTATACCTTCCCGCCTGGCTCAGTTTCCGCTGGAACAGCCGCCGCGGCTGCCGCAACCGCCGCAGCTGGAGGGCGGGCAACTGCCCGGCGCCTGGGTCTGCATGAAGACGAACTGCCAGTCGCAGGCTTCGACCTCGACGAAATCGAGCAGCATGCCTTCGAGCAGCTCGCGGCTGGGCGGGGCGATGAGGACGGTGAGGCCCTCGCACTCGTAAGAAAGATCTTGCTCGCGCTCGTCGTCGAAGCCGAGGCCGAAGCTGAGCTGGCCGTCGTCCTCGAGCTTGGCGGCGACGCGCAGGGCCATGCCTTCGGCGTCGCTTTGCTGGGCGGAGTCGAGGATGCGGGCGGCGGCGGCGGGTGTCAGGGTGAACATGGGGTTTTCCTTGTCATTGGGTTGGGGTGTGAAGCGGTTTTCTCTGCCGGGCGAAGCCGACGAAGCGGGCGGCCCAGTTGCAGTTGCCGGCGCTGCGCAGGTGGGTGTATGAGGCCAGCAGGTTCTTGTACACGATGCCGTCGTGGGCGCCGTCGGCGCCGTGGCCGCGCTTCACCTCGTAGGCGAAGCGCGTCGCCGGCCCGAGGTTCTCCAGGCTGGAGTAGTGGAATTCGTGCGCGGGTATCTCGTCGGGATGACTGCCCGCGGGCAGCCAGGGATGGGCGGCGGTGGGCGCCAGGCGCACGTAGCCGCGGCCGACCGGCTTCTCGTGCATCACCACGTCGGCGGCGATGACGCCGGCCATCTCGCGCTTCTCGCCGCGCCAGCTGAGGCTGCGGGCGAGATACATCAGGCCGCCGCATTCGGCGTAGGCCGGCAGGCCGGCCTCGATGGCGGCACGCACCGATGCGCGCATGCCGCGGTTGGCCTCGAGCTCGCGCATGAAGCACTCGGGAAAGCCGCCGCCGAGGAAAAGGGCGTCCACCTCGGGCAGCTGGGCGTCGGCGATGGGGCTGAAGAACACCGGCTCGGCGCCGGCCTGCTTCAGGGCGTCGATGTCGTCGGCGTAGTAGAAGCCGAAGGCCGGGTCGCGCGCGATGCCGACCCGTACCGTCGGCTGTTCGACCGGCGCGGCCGGCACCATGGCGGGCTTGAGCGGCTTGTCGGTGGCCGTCACCTGCAGCAGGCGCTCGATGTCCACCTGTCCGGCGACGATGCCGGCGATGGCGGCAATGCGCGCTTCCGCGGCGGCGGCCTCGTTGGCCGGCATCAGGCCGAGGTGGCGCTCGACGATGGCGAGGTCCGGGTTCTCCAGCACCGCGCCGAGCACCGGCACGTCGGTGTAGTGCTCGATGACGGCGCGCAGCTTGGCTTCATGGCGGGTGCCGCCGAGGCGGTTGAGGATGACGCCGGCGATGCGGATGTTGCGGTCGAAGGCCTGGTAGCCGAGGATCAGCGGGGCGATGCCGCGCGTCATGCCGCGCGCGTCGAGCACCAGCACCACCGGCAGGCCGAGCAGCTCCGACAGCGCGGCGTTGCTGTTGCTGCCGGCCAGGTCGAGCCCGTCGTAGAGGCCCTTGTTGCCCTCGACGAGGGCGACGTCGGCGCCGGCAGCGTGGCGGGCGAAGCTGTCGAGGATTTCCGCGTACGGCTGCAGGTAGAAGTCGAGGTTGCGGCAGGGGCGGCCGCCGGCCAGTCCGAGCCAGATCGGGTCGATGTAGTCGGGACCCTTCTTGAAGGTCTGCACCGCCAGGCCGCGTTGCCGCAGGGCGGCGGCAAGGCCGAGGCTGAGCGTGGTCTTGCCGGAGGACTTGTGCGCGGCGGAGACGAGAAAGCGGTGCATCCGGCAGAGTGTAGCCGGACTGAGCGCGCCGCGCTCAGTCGTCCGACGCCTTCAGCGCGGCGAAGTCGTCCTGCGGCAGGAAGCGCAGCACGCGCACCGCGACGACGGTGATGAGGAAGGCCAGGGCGATGCCGCCGAAGCCGAGGGCGAATTCGCCGATCACCGGCGAATAGCCATTCACGATGCCGTCCTGGAAGCTGCTGGAAATGGCGTAGCCCGGGAAGATTTCCAGCGGGAAGGCCTGGCCGCCGACGATGGTGACGAACATCTGGGCGAGGCCGCCCAGCACCACCAGCACCGAGGCGGCGATGACCCGTGTTTGCGTCGCGCCGGGCGCGAAGAGCAGCACGAGCGGCAGGATGCCGCCGATCAGCACCTGGCCAAGCCAGAAGGCCATGGTGTACACGCCGCCGTCGAGAAGCAGGAAACGCTCGTAATCGATCTGCTTGGCGAAATACAGGCTGGTCAGGTGCATCACGGCGGTGAAGTACAACGCCGCGCCGACAAAGACGGCGAGCAGGTTCTTCATGCGGGCGAGGATGCGCGCATCGAGCTGCAGGCCGTTCCAGGAATACATCGAGCCCTGCACGATGAGGAACGCCGCCAGGCCGTAGGCGAAGGAGTAGATGATGAACATCGGCGCCATCAGCGCCGAGCCGTAGGCGGTGCGGGCGACGAGGAAGCCGAAGATCGAGCCGGTGGCGGTGGTCAGCGCCAGGCGCCAGAAGAAGGCGAGGAAGCCGATGACCTTGTTGTAGCCGCTCAGGCTGTGGTCCATCAGCGTCACCAGGTAGGCGGCGACGATGGCGAAGAAGCCCGAGTAGAACATCATGTTCAAGGCGAAGATCGACTTGAAGTTGAAGTGCGTCATCGCCACGATGAGGCGGTCGGGCCGGCCCAGGTCGGCCGCCAGCACGGCCAGGCCGCCGGCCATCATGGCCAGCGCCAGCAGGCCGGAGAGCGGCGCGCGCGCCTTGTACATCGGCTTGCCGAAGACGGAGCCGATCGAGGCGACGTTGAGCACGCCGGAGGCGGCGACGATGAGGAACACCGCGAAGACGTGCGGCATGCCCCAGACGATCTGGTTGTCCATGCCGGTGACGACGTGGCCGCTGTGCTCGAAATGCAGGAAGGCGGCGAAGGCCGCCAGCAGGAACAGGCCGCCGGCGGCCAGCAGCCCCCAGAAGGCGCCGGGGCGGCTTTGCGTTTCGACGTAGGAGGCTGCGCTGGCCATCTTCAAATCCCTTCGTAACGAACGCCGAGGTCGAGCTTCAGGTCGGCGCGCACCTGGGTGGTTTTCACTTCGCGGACGCGCTTCGCGATCGCGCTCTCGGGGTCGTTCAGGTCGCCGAACAGCATGGCGTTGTGGCCGGCCGCGGCGCAGGCCTCGACACAGGCCGGCGTGCCGCCGCGGTCGACGCGGTGCACGCACAGCGTGCAGCTCTCGACGCAGCCCTGGCCGCGCGGCACTTCCGGGTTCTGGTCGGTGTGCGGCTCGTGCACGAAGGAGCGCGCCTTGTAGGGGCAGGCCATCATGCAGTAGCGGCAGCCGATGCAGATGTGGCGGTCGACCAGCACGATGCCGTCGGCGCGCTTGAACGAGGCGCCGGTCGGG
>CAJPFL010000082.1 GCA_905339315.1 Rhodocyclaceae bacterium | reverse complement strand
CATGCTGTATTTCGAGGGTGCGGCGCACGGCCTGCAGGTGGGCGCGCCGGTGGTCTTCCTCGGCGTCAAGGTCGGCACCGTGAAGAAGATCGAGATCGGCCTGGACGAATCCAGCCGAAAGTTCGTGGTGCCGGTCGCGATAGAGGTCGAACCGCATATCGTGCGGACGAAAAGCGGCGAGCAGATCGATCTGCGCGACCGCGAGACGCTGCGCCGACTGGTCGAGCGCGGGCTGCGGGCGCGGCTGCGCCTGCAGAGCATTCTTACCGGCCAGCTCTACGTCGACCTCGACTTCCATCCCGACAAGCCGGCCCGCTTCGTCGCCACCGATCCCGAGGTCAGCGAAATCCCCACCGTCCGCACTGCCGTGCAGGAGCTGACCAGCAAGCTGGAAGGCTTTCCGATGGACAAGTTCCTCGCCGACGTTGCCGCCATCGGCACGGCGCTGAGCAAGACGCTGGATACGCCGGAGGTGCGCAACCTGCCCCGCCGCCTCGACGCCACACTGAAGCACCTCGAGTCCCTGGCGGCCAGGCTCGACGCCAAGAGCGGGCCGATACTCGAGGAAACCCGCAGCGATCTGGCCGAGATGAAGAAGGCGCTCGTCGCCGCGCAGGCTGCCATGGCGCGGCTGGAGAGCGCGGCCGACCGCATCGGCACGCTGGCGAGCGCGGACTCCGAACTGGTGCGCAATCTGACGCGCGCCAGCGACGAGCTTGCCGGCGCCGCCCAGACGGTGCGCCGGCTGGCCGAGTCCGAATCGCCGACGGTGCAGCACGCCAACCAGGCCCTGAAGGAAACCGCCCGTGCCGCCGAGGCCCTGCGCAAACTGGCGGAATTGCTGGAGCAGCAGCCGGATGCGATCCTGAGGGGCAAGCGCAAGACCGAAAACCCCTGAGCGGAGGGCGCATTCGGGGGGTGAAAGCCTGTAAAATCGCGCTTTTGCGATTTTCCTGTCGTTTCATGCCCACGTTTCAACAAGTCATCCTGCGCCTGCAGGATTTTTGGGACAAGCAGGGCTGCGCGCTCCTGCAGCCCTATGACATAGAAGTCGGTGCCGGCACCTTCCACACCGCCACCTTCCTGCGTGCCATCGGTCCCGAGCCGTGGAATGCCGCCTACGTGCAGCCCTCGCGCCGTCCCAAGGACGGCCGCTACGGGGACAACCCCAACCGCCTGCAGCATTACTATCAATATCAGGTGGTGCTTAAGCCGTCGCCCCTGAACATCCAGGAGCTCTATCTGCAGTCGCTCGAAGCGCTCGGCATCGACCTCAGGGAACACGACGTCCGCTTCGTCGAGGACGACTGGGAGTCGCCGACGCTGGGCGCCTGGGGCCTCGGCTGGGAAGTCTGGCTGGACGGCATGGAGGTGACGCAGTTCACCTACTTCCAGGAAGTCGGCTCGCTTATCTGCAAACCGGTGCTCGGCGAGATCACCTACGGCCTCGAGCGGCTCGCCATGTACCTACAGGGGGTCGAGAATGTCTACGACTTGGTCTGGGCCGAGGGCCCGGGCTATCGCATCACCTACGGCGACGTATATCACCAGAATGAAGTCGAGCAGTCGAAGTACAACTTCGAGCAGTCGAATGTCGAGATGCTGTTCCGCCATTTCGGCGAGCACGAGTCGGAAGCCAAGCGGCTGATGGCCGCCAACCTTGCGCTGCCGGCCTTCGAGCAGGTGATGAAATGCTCCCATACGTTCAACCTGCTCGACGCGCGCGGCGCCATCTCGGTCACCGAGCGTGCCGCCTACATCGGACGTGTGCGCGCGTTGGCACGTGAGGTCGCCCAAGCCTACTACAACTCGCGCGAAGCCCTCGGCTTCCCCATGGTCAAGGCGGGGGAGAGCGCGTAAATGAACAAGACCCTGCTGATCGAGCTTCGCACCGAGGAACTGCCGCCGAAGGCGCTGGCCCGCCTGGGCGAGGCCTTCGCCGTCGGCGTGCACGCCGGCCTTGCCGGACAGAATCTGGTCCAGGCAGAAGGCGGGTACCGATGGTTTGCCACGCCACGCCGCCTGGCCGTGCAGATCCCGCATGTGCTCAGGGAAGCGCCGGACGCCAAGGTGCACGAGAAGGTGATGCCGGTCTCGGTGGCGCTCGAGGCGTCCGGCAACCCGACGCCGGCGCTCCTGAAGAAGCTTGCGGCCAAGGGCATTCCGGCCGGTGCCATTGCCGGTTTCGAGAGGCGCATGGACGGCAAGTCGGAGACCTTCTTCTACGAGGCCACCGTCAAGGGCGCCAGGCTTGAAGACGTCCTTGACCAGATTGTCGGCGATGCGGTGAGGAAACTGCCCATCCCCAAGGTCATGCGCTGGGGCGATTCCGACGTGCAGTTCGTGCGGCCGGTACACGGTCTTGTCATGATGCACGGCGAGCATGTCGTGCCGGGTGAAGTGCTCGGCCTCGTGAGCGGCAACGTCACGCTTGGCCATCGTTTCCTCGCCACGGAGCCAATCGTGCTGGCTGCTGCCGGCGACTACGAGGCCGTACTGGAGTCTGCGGGCCGGGTGGTGGCCTCCTTCTCCCGTCGCCGCGAAATCATCGCGCAGCAGCTGAAGGCAAAGGCCGACGCACTGGGCGCCAGGGTGAAGCTCGTCGATGCGCTGCTCGACGAAGTGACGGCGCTGGTCGAGTGGCCGGTGATCTACGCCAGCGAGTTCGAGCCGGAATACCTCGAGGTGCCGCAAGAGTGCCTGATCCTGACCATGCAGGCCAACCAGAAGTATTTCCCCCTGTTCGACGCTGCAGGAAAATTGCAGAACCGCTTCCTCATTGTGTCGAACATGGCGGTTGCCGATCCGCAGAACATCGTCAGCGGCAATGCCCGCGTCGTCCGGCCGCGTCTGTCGGATGCCCGCTTCTTCTACAACCAGGATCGCAAGAATGGCTTTGTCTCGCGCATGGTCAAGCTCGGCGCGGTCGTCTACCACAACAAGCTGGGTTCGCTGGGTGAGCGGGCGCAGCGCCTCGGGGCGATCGCCGGCCACGTTGCCGGCAAGCTCGGCGCCGACGCGACGCAGGCGCGCAACGCCGGCCTGTTGTGCAAGGTCGATCTGCTCACCGACATGGTCGGCGAGTTTCCCGAGCTGCAGGGCATCATGGGCCGCTACTATGCCCAGCACGAAGGTGCGAAACCGGACGTGGCCGAGGCGATGGATCATCACTATCGTCCGCGCTTCGCCGGCGATGTGCTGCCGGAGAGCAATGTCTCGTGCTCGGTTGCGCTCGCCGACAAGCTCGATGCGCTGGTCGGCTTCTTCGGCATCGGACAGGCGCCGACCGGCGACAAGGACCCGTTCGGCCTGCGCCGCGCCGCGCTTGGCGTGCTGCGCATCCTGATGGAGAAGCCGCTGCCGCTCGACCTCGGCGAGCTCATTGGCGAGACGGTCAGCGCATTCCCAGACGGCATGCTGTCGGCGAGCGGCTTCGAGACGCAGCTGCACGACTTCATGCTTGAGCGCCTGCGCGGTTACCTCCGCGATGCCGGTCATGGACAGGATGTTGTCGAGTCGGTGCTGGCGCAGCGCCCGACGCGCATCGACCTGGTGCCGGCGAAACTCGATGCCGTGCAGCAGTTCCTCGCGCACGACGCGGCGCAGGCGCTGGCTGCAGCCAACAAGCGCATAGGCAACATCCTGAAGAAGGTCGAAGGAGCGATTCCCGAGCCCGATGTGGCGCTGCTGCAGGAAGCGGCCGAGCAGGCGCTGTTCGAATGTGTCGTCAGACTCGCGCCGCTGGTGAGGTCGCATGTCGCCAACGGCGACTACGCCGATGCGCTGCTGGCGCTCTCGGGGGTGCGTTCGGAGGTCGATCGCTTCTTCGACGAGGTGATGGTAAACACCGATGAGCCGCTGATCCGCGCCAACCGCCTCGGCCTCCTCAAGTCGCTGTTCGATCAGCTCAACGCCGTGGCCGACATCTCCAGGCTGGCAGTATGAAGCTGGTCATCCTCGACCGCGACGGCGTCATCAACCACGACAGCGACCAGTTCATCAAGTCGCCCGACGAGTGGCGACCGATTCCCGGCAGCCTGGAGGCGATCGCCCGCCTGACGCAGTGGGGCTACCGTGTGGTGGTGGCGACCAACCAGTCCGGCATCGGGCGGGGGCTGTTCGACATGGATGCCCTCAACGCCATCCACGACAAGATGATGAAGGCAGTGGCGCTCGCCGGCGGCCGCATCGACTCGATCTTCTTCTGCCCGCATGCGGCGGAATCGACCTGCGACTGCCGCAAGCCGCGCCCCGGCATGCTGCGCGAGATTGCCGTCCGCTACAGCACCGACCTCAAGGGCGTGCCGGCCGTGGGGGACAGCCTGCGCGATCTGCAGGCGGCCGCAGTGGTGGGGGCGCAACCCATTCTGGTGCTGACCGGCAAGGGCGCGAAGACGCACGACCATCCCGACCTGCCGCGCCAGACGCTGGTGTTTCCCGACCTGGCCGCGGCGGCGGCGCACATTGCCGCATGAGCCGCGCTGCACCCAGGCCGAGCCTGCCGATCCTCCTGCGCTCGGCCCTCTTCATGCTGCTGCTGGTGCTGATCACGCCACCCTATGCCCTGGGCGTCATGCTCTGCTTTCCCCTGCCGCATCGCTGGCGCCGCCGCTCGGTGGTGCCGTGGGTGGCGGGGGCAACCTGGCTGATCAAACATCTGCTACGCATCGACTATCGCGTGCTGGGGCGTGAGAACATGCCCGATCGTCCTTCGGTGATTCTCTCGAAGCACCAGTCGGCATGGGAGACCATCGTCCTGCAGATGATCTTTCCGTGGACGCTGTTCGTCTGGAAGAAGGAGCTGAAGATGCTGCCCTTCTTCGGCTGGGCGCTGGCGGCGACGCCGATGATCTCGGTGGACCGCGGCGCCGGCAAGGAGGCCCTGCGCCAGCTCGTTGAACAAGGGCGGATGCGCCTCGGCCAGGGCTATTGGGTCATCATTTTTCCCGAAGGCACGCGCACGCCCGTCGGCATGCACCGCCGCTACAAGGTCGGCGGCGCCCACCTGGCGGTGGAAACCGGCGTGCCGCTGGTGCCGGTGGCGCTCAACGCCGGCGAGTTCTGGAGCCGGCGGGCCTTCATCAAGTATCCCGGCACGGTGACGGTCAGCATCGGGCCGGCCATTGACCCGGCCGGGCTGTCGGCGGAAGATGTCAGTGCGCGCGCCGAAGCCTGGATGGAAGCTGAAATGCGCCGCATCAGCCCACATTGCTACAGGCAAAATGAACCAGACGGAACTGCAGCTTGACCTGCCGCTCGGCGGCGCAGTACCGGATACCTCCGGCCAGCACTCCCTTCAGCTCGACGACCCGCCCCTGCCCTTCCGCCTGCGCCGCTCGCGCCGCGCCCATGTCAGCCTGAGCGTTGACGAGCAGGGTCTGCAGGTGAGCGCGCCGCGCGGCATGGCCCTGCCGCAGATCGAGCAGGCTATCCGCGAGGGCAGCCGCGCCATCGGCGGCAAGCTGGCAGGCAAGTCCGCCGCCACGGGCAAGCTGCCGCTGCCCGAACGCTGGCAGGACGGTGCACGCCTTCCCTTCCTCGGCCGTGAAGTCGTGCTGTGCCTCGATGGCGGGCGACCCGGCATCGCGCTGTGCGATGACAGGCTGCACCTGCCCCTGCCGCCGGAAGCCGGCGAGAAGCAGATCAGGGACAGCGTCCAGGGCTGGCTGCAGGCGCAGGCGCGACTGGCCATCGGGACGCAACTGGAGGCCGGCAGCCGTCGCCTGGAGATGCCGGCGCCGCCCTGGCGGCTGTCCTTCGCCTCGGGCGCCTGGGGCGGCGTCGACACGCACGGACGCCTGCGCTTTTCCTGGCGCCTGATCCATATCTCGCCTGAGAAAATCGGCAGCGTCGTATGCCGGTTCCTGTCGCAACTCAAGGCCGCGCGGCCGGCGCCGGCGCTGTGGGAAGACGATGCTGCGCCTGTTTCAGCTTGAGCTGCCGCTGTTCCGACGTGCCGCGCCGCCGGCGGAGCAGATCCGCCACATCCAGCTCGGCACGCGCATCGTCGACTACCGCCTGATCCGTTCGAGCCGCCGCAGCCTCGGCATGACCATCGACCAGCGCGGGCTGCGCGTCGGCACCTCGCTGCGCACCTCGCTGGCCGACATCGAGCGCTTCCTGCGCCACAATGCCGCCTGGGTGTTGAAGAAACTCGACGAGTGGCACGGACACGGACAGGCGCGCCACCTGGCGGTCTGCGACGGCGCATTGATTCCGGTGCTCGGCGAGGAGTGCGTGGTACGCATCGAAGCCGGCGCCAACCGCGTGCGCTGGGCCGGCCACACGCTGATCCTGCTGGCGCGCCCCGATGCCGACCTGCGGCAGCTGGCGCGCCGTGCCTTGCGCAATCGCGCCCTGGAAATTTTCGAGGAAAGGGCGGCGTACTATGCCGCGCAATTGCACCGTCCGCTGCCGCGCGTGGCGCTGTCCAACGCGCAGACGCGCTGGGGCAGCTGCAGCGAAAAAACCGGCATCCGCCTGTCGTGGCGTCTGATCCATGCGCCGCCGCGGCTGCTGGATTACGTCGTGGCGCACGAAATGGCGCACCTCGTCGAGATGAACCATTCGCCGCGCTTCTGGAAAGTCGTCGAGCGGCTCTGTCCGGACTACCGCGCCGCGCGCGACGAGCTGAGGCGGCTGGCCGCCACCTGTCCGCAGTTATAGAAGAGGGGAAAGGCATGCGCATTTTGCACACCATGCTGCGCGTCGGCGATCTCGATCGCTCGATCAGGTTCTATACCGAGGTGCTGGGCATGCGCCTGCTGCGCCGCAGCGACTACCCGGACGGCAAGTTCACCCTGGCCTTCGTCGGCTACCAGGATGAGAAGGACGGCGCGGTGCTGGAACTGACTTTCAACTGGGGCGTGGACCAGTACGACGTCGGCACCGGCTACGGCCATCTGGCGCTGGAAGTCGACGATGCCTATGCCGCCTGTGCCGAGATCAAGCGCCGCGGCGGCACGGTGGCGCGCGAAGCCGGCCCGATGAAGCACGGCAGCACGGTCATCGCCTTCGTGCAGGATCCGGACGGCTACAAGATAGAGCTGATCCAGAAAAAGCCGGGCTGAACAGGGCTAGCGCGGCACCGCGGCCGGCATGTTCCGGCGCCCCAGCCAGATGCCGGCCGGCTTCTCGACGTATCGGTGGAACAGTGCGCCCGCCAGCAGGCTCAGGCACCAGGCGAGGAGCATGCCGAGCGCGTTGGCCGCCGGCGCTGCAGGAAAAGCCCGCCCGAAGGCTGCGTTGACGACAAGGCAGACCGGGTAGTGCACCAGGAATACCGAGTAGGAGATGTCGCCGAGATAAGCCAGCGGCTGGGCCAGTCTGGACGGCAGTTGCTGCATGGGTCGAAAAGTCAGTCCCAGCAGGACGGCGGTGAACAGCGCCACCACGATGCGGCTGCGGAAATCGAGCATCAGCGCGGCGATGGCGACTGCTGTCATGAGACCAAGCCAGGAGGCCGGATGCCTGCCCTCGCTCGCCCAGAAGGCCAGGGCGCCCATGGCGTAGGCGCCGAAGAAGTACACGGCCCATGCGTCCCAGGCCGGAATCCGGTTGAAGTAAAGCAGCGAAACCAGGGCCAATCCCGACACGAGCACCACGGACACCAGCCTGTGTGCGGCAGCCCCCATGATGCCGGAGAACCATAGCAGACCGACCATCAGGGCGTAGAGCTGGAAGTCGATCGCCACGAACCAGAC
>CAJPFL010000081.1 GCA_905339315.1 Rhodocyclaceae bacterium | reverse complement strand
GCACGCCATCCGCAAGCTGCTGGAAACCCAGGCGGCGCTATCCGGCCACAAGCTCAACGTCGCCATCGAGGTCTCCAGCGTGCAGTCCATCCTCGACCTGGTGCGCGCCGGCCACGGCCATGCCGTGCTGACGCCTTCGGCGCTGGCCGCCTCGGGCAATGCCGCGGCCTTCCGCCTGCGGCCGCTGGTCGAGCCGCGGCTGACCAGCACGCTGTGCCTGGCGGTCTCGGCGCACAAGCCGGCGACGCCGCTCCTGAAGCACGTCTTCCGCATGCTGCACGAGCTGGCGGCGGCGGCCGGGGGCGCACGGACCGCTCCCCATAACAAAATTCGATAACTGTTAGCGTCTCCCGCGCCTAGGCATGAGGCGGGCAGGGCGCCAGAATCGTCACATGACCACGCGCATCACCGGCATCTCCTCCATGGCGACGCGCCTGCTGCTGGCCGAACTGGCCGGTGCCTGGCGCGCGCGCAGCGGCGTCGACGTCGCCTTCGAGTCGGTCGGCGGCGTCGATGCGGCCAGGCGCGTGCAGGCCGGCGAGCACTACGACCTGGCGGTGCTCGATGCCGACGCCCTCGACAGGCTCGCCGCCACGGGCCGAGTGGTCGCCGGCAGCCAGGCCGCGCTGGTGCGCTCGGGTGTGGCGATCGCGGTGCGCGAAGGCAGCGCAAGGCCGGATGTTGCCTCGGAGGGAGCGCTGCGGCGCGCCGTGCTGGCGGCGCCCAGCATCGGCCATTCCACCGGTCCGAGCGGCACGGCGCTGCTGAAGCTGTTCGAGCGCTGGGGCATCCTCGACGAAGTGCGGCCGCGCATCGTGCAGGCGCCGCCCGGCGTGCCGGTCGGCAGGCTGGTGGCGGACGGCACGGTCGCGCTCGGCTTCCAGCAGCTCTCCGAGATGATGAACGAGCCCGGCATCGATCTGCTCGGCCCGATGCCGCCCGGCTGCGGCATCGTCAGCATCTTCTCGGCCGGACGCTGCGCCGCCTCGACCCGGCCCGAGGCCGTGCGCGCCCTGATCGATTTCATGCATTCGCCGGATGCCGACGACGCCAAGCGGCGTCACGGCATGGAACCGGCCTGAACTGGAGCAACCCATGATCATCGACATCCACGGCCACTACACCACCGCGCCGAAGGCGCTGGAGGCGTGGCGCAACCGCCAGATCGCCGGCATCAAGGATCCTGCATCGATGCCCAAGGTCTCGGAGCTGAAGATCAGCGACGACGAACTGCGCGAGTCCATCGAGACCAACCAGTTGGCGAAGATGAAGGAGCGCGGCTCCGACCTCACCGTCTTCTCGCCGCGCGCCAGCTTCATGGCCCACCACATCGGCGACTTCAACGTCAGCGCCACCTGGGCGGCGATCTGCAACGAGCTGTGCTTCCGCGTCTCGCAGCTGTTCCCGGACAACTTCATCGGCGCGGCGATGCTGCCGCAGTCGCCCGGGGTGAGCCCTGCGACCTGCATTCCCGAGCTGGAGAAGTGCGTCAGGGAATACGGCTTCGTCGGCATCAACCTCAACCCCGACCCCTCGGGCGGCCACTGGAAGGAACCGCCGCTGACGGACCGCCACTGGTACCCGATCTACGAGAAGATGGTCGAGCACGGCATCCCGGCGATGATCCACGTCTCGACCTCCTGCAACGCCTGCTTCCACACCACCGGCGCGCACTACATCAACGCCGACACCACCGCCGTGATGCAGCTGATCCAGGGCGACCTGTTCAAGGACTTTCCGGACCTGAAGTTCGTCATCCCGCACGGCGGCGGCGCCGCGCCCTACCACTGGGGGCGCTACCGTGGCCTGGCGCAGGAGCTGAAGAAGCCCTTGCTGCGCGACCACCTGCTCAACAACGTCTTCTTCGATACCTGCGTTTACCACCAGCCGGGCATCGACCTGCTGACGAAGGTGATCCCGGTGGACAACATCCTCTTCGCCTCCGAGATGATCGGCGCCGTCAAGGGCATCGACCCCGAGACCGGCCACAACTTCGACGACACGAAGCGCTACATCGAGGCGACGCTGAACCTCTCGACCGGGGACCGCCACAAGGTCTACGAAGGCAATGCCCGCCGCGTCTATCCGCGCCTGGATGCCGCGCTGAAAGCGAAAGGAAAGTGAACATGGCCATGAACAACCTCGGCATCGTCCGGCGCAACATCGCGCGCGCCGACAGGGCCGCCGTCGACAAGCTCGCGAAGTACGGCGTCGCCACCATTCATGAAGCGATGGGCCGCGTCGGCCTGATGCAGCCCACTATGCGGCCGATCTACCCCGGCGCGCACCTGTGCGGCAGCGCCGTCACCGTGCTGCTGCACCCCGGCGACAACTGGATGATGCACGTCGCCGCCGAGCAGCTGCAGCCGGGCGACGTCGTCGTCGCCGCCCTCAGCGCCGAGTGCACCGACGGCTTCTTCGGCGACCTGCTGGCGACCAGCTTCCGCGCCCGCGGCGCGCAGGGCCTGATCATCGACGCCGGCGTGCGCGACGTGAAGGACCTCACGGCGATGGGCTTCCCGGTGTGGAGCAAGTGCATCAGCGCCAAGGGCACCATCAAGGCCACGCTCGGTTCGGTGAACATCCCGGTGGTGTGCGCCGGCGCCGTGGTCAATCCCGGCGACGTGGTCGTCGCCGACGACGACGGCGTGGTGGTGGTGCCGACGGCGATCGTGCAGCAGGCGGCCGACGCCGCCGAGGCGCGCGAGGCCAACGAGGCCGGCAAGCGCAAGCGCCTGGCGGCCGGCGAGCTGGGCCTCGACATGTATTCGATGCGCGAGGCGCTGGCCAAGGCCGGCCTGAAGTACATCGACTGACGCGATGAGCCTCTCCGCCAACACGCTGCAATGGACCATCGGCCTCGTCGGCTACGGCGAGGTCGGGCGCATCCTTGCCGAGGATCTGCGGGAGCGCGGCGTGGGCAATGTTGTCGCCTGCGACATCAAGCAGGGCGGCCCGGACGAGGCGCCGCTGCGCGCGCACGCGACGCAGCACGGCGTACGGCTGGCCGCCAGCCATGCCGAGCTGTCGGGGCAGTCCGACCTCGTCATTTCCGCCGTCACCGCCAGCCAGGCCGTGCCGGTGGCCGAGGCCTGCGCAGCGTCGCTGCGCTCCGGCGCCTGGTTCCTCGACTTCAACTCGGCCTCGCCCGGCGCGAAGATCCGCGCCGGCGGCATCGTCGCGGCAGCCGGCGGCCGCTACGTCGAGGGCGCGGTGATGACATCGATCCCGCCCTACCGCATCCGCGTGCCGCTGCTGCTCGGCGGCCCGCATGCCGCCGCGCTGGCGCCGCTGCTGAATGCCCTTGGCTTCGAAAGCAAGGCCGGGCCGGCAAAGCTCGGCGTCGCCTCCGCCACCAAGATGTGCCGCAGCGTGATGATCAAGGGACTGGAAGCGATGGTCATCGAGAGCTTCACCGCGGCGCGCGCCTGGGGCGTCGAGGACGCGGTGCTGGCCTCGCTCGCCGAGACCTTCCCCGGCATCGACTGGGAGAAACAGGGCGCGTATTTCTTCCAGAGGGTCATCCAGCACGGGCGCCGCCGTGCCGAGGAGATGCGCGAAGCGGCACAGACGGTGCGCGAGGCGGGGCTGGAGCCCTGGTCCGCCGCCGGCACCGCCGAGCGCCAGGCCTGGGTGGCCGACCGCGCCGACCGCGGCCTGTTCGGCGACCGCAACGCACCCCGCGAGGACTGGCGCGCAGACGCCGACCGCATCCTGGCCGCAACCCAACCCTGACCGAGAGACGCATGGATCCCGACTGGCTGCCTTTCCACCCCCATCCCTCGAAGCCCGCCTTCAAGGTGCCGCCCGGGGCCGTCGACGCGCACTGCCACGTCTTCGGCCCGGAAGCGCAGTTCCCCTTCGCGCCGGAGCGCAAGTACACGCCCTGCGACGCATCGAAGGACCAGCTCTTCGTCCTGCGCGACCACCTCGGCTTCTCGCGCAACGTCGTCGTGCAGGCCACCTGCCACGGCACCGACAACCGCGCCCTCGTCGATGCCCTCGTGCATTCGCAGGGCAGGGCGCGCGGCGTCGCCTCGGTCGGCCGCGACGTGACGGATGTCGAACTGCGGGCGATGCACGCCGCCGGTGTGCGCGGTGTCCGCTTCAATTTCGTCAAACGGCTGGTGGATTTCACGCCGCGCGAGGTGCTCGCCGAGATCGCCGGCCGCATCGCGCCGCTCGGCTGGCACGTGGTGGTGTACTTCGAGGCGCAGGACCTGCCGGAGCTGTGGGACTTCTTCACGTCACTGCCGACCGACGTGGTGGTCGATCACATGGGCCGGCCCGACGTGGCGAAGCCGGTCGACGGCCCCGAATTCGGGCTGTTCATGAAGCTGCTGCGCGAGCATCCGAACGTCTGGTCCAAGGTGAGCTGCCCGGAACGGCTGTCAAAATCGGGGCCGCCAAGCTACGATGATGTCGTGCCTTTCGCGAAGCGCATCGTCGAGGCCTTCCCCGACCGTGTGCTGTGGGGCACCGACTGGCCGCACCCGAACCTGAAGGGCCACATGCCCGACGACGGCAAGCTGGTGGACTACCTGCCGAGGATCGCCGTCACCCCCGAATTGCAGCGCAAGCTGCTGGTCGACAATCCCATGCGGCTCTACTGGCCGGAGGAAAACTGATATGGCACTCGAAAAACCCTACAAGGACGTTCCCGGCACGACGATCTTCGACGCCGAGCAGTCGCGCAAGGGCTACTGGCTCAACCAGTTCTGCGTGTCGCTGATGAAGCCGGAGAACCGCGCCCGCTTCAAGGCCGACGAGCGCGCCTACCTCGACGAGTGGCCGATGACGGAAGACCAGAAGCTGGCGGTGATGGCGCGCGACCTCAACCGCTGCATTGCGCTGGGCGGCAACATCTACTTCCTCGCGCGCATCGGCGCCACCGACGGCAAGAGCTTCCAGCAGATGGCCGGCAGCATGACCGGCATGAGCGAGGAGGAATACCGCGACATGATGATCGCCGGCGGCCGCTCCATCGAGGGCAACCGCTATACCCGCGAATGGGAGAAGAAATAATGGCCCGCGTCACCGCAAGCGTTTACACGTCGCACGTCCCGGCCATTGGCGCCGCGCTCGACCTCGGCAAGACCGGCGAGCCGTACTGGCAGAAGGTGTTCTCCGGCTATGAGTTCTCCAAGGCCTGGTTGAAGGAGAACACGCCCGACGTCATCTTCCTTGTCTACAACGACCACGCCACGGCCTTCAGCCTGGAGATGATCCCGACTTTCGCCATCGGCTGCGCGGCGGAATTCAGGCCGGCCGACGAGGGCTGGGGCCCGCGCCCGGTGCCGATGGTGCAGGGCCACCCGGAGCTGGCCGCCCACATCGCCCAGTCGGTGATCCAGGACGACTTCGACCTCACCATCGTCAACCGGATGGACGTCGACCACGGCCTCACCGTGCCGCTGTCTCTGATGTGCGGCCAGCCCTCAGTTGACAATTTTGCCTGGCCCTGCCCGGTGATCCCCTTCGCGGTGAACGTCGTGCAGTACCCGGTGCCCTCGGGCCGCCGCTGCTTCGCCCTCGGCCGAGCCATCCGTAAGGCGGTCGAATCCTTCGACGCCCCGCTCAAGGTGCAGGTCTGGGGCACCGGCGGCATGAGCCACCAGCTGCAGGGGCCGCGCGCCGGCCTCATCAACCGCGCGTTCGACACCGCCTTCCTCGACCGGCTGATCGCCGATCCCGCCGGCTTGTCGCAGATGCCGCACATCGACTACGTGCGCGAGGCCGGTTCGGAAGGCATCGAACTGGTGATGTGGCTGATCGCCCGCGGCGCGATGAGCGACAGTCCGCCGAAAGTCGCGCACCGCTTCTACCATGTCCCGGCGAGCA
>CAJPFL010000080.1 GCA_905339315.1 Rhodocyclaceae bacterium | reverse complement strand
CTGGGGCTGGCCGTTCTGGCGCGCCTTCCTCGGCGCCCTGCCCTTCGCCGTCATCGACCTGATGTACTTCTCCGCCAACTCGGTGAAGATCGCCGACGGCGGCTGGTTCCCGCTGGTCTTCGGCCTCGGCGTCTACCTGCTGCTGTCGACCTGGAAGCGCGGCCGCGACCTGCTCAGCGCGCGGCTGGCGGCGGACGCGATGGACACGCGCAGCTTCGTCAAGGGCATCGACGAGGTGCCGCGCATCCCGGGGACGGCGGTGTTCCTCTCGCCCAATCCGGAGAACGTGCCGCAGGCCATGCTGCACAGCCTGAAGCACTACAAGACGCTGCACGAGCGGGTGGTGCTGCTGTCGGTGAACGTCATCGACGTGCCGCGCTGCACGGATTCCCGCCGCGTGGCGGTGGAGCGGCTGCCCGGCAACTTCTGGCTGGTCAGGGTGTACTACGGCTTCATGGAGCAGCCCAGGCTGCCGGAGGCGCTGGAGTGGTGCGCCGACGACGGCCTCGACATCGACCCGATGGACACCTCCTACTTCCTCGGCCGGGAAACGCTGATCCCGCGCTTCGATTCCGAGATGAGCCCCTGGCGCGGCAAGATCTTCGTCGGCATGTTCCGCAACGCCGGCAGCGCCGCCGGCTTCTTCGGTCTGCCGGCCAACCGCGTGGTCGAGCTGGGCACCCAGGTCGTGCTGTAGCGGGGAAAAGTCAGTCCCTGCGGCACGGCGATGCCGGCCGCATTCCGCAAGAATCGGATTGCCGGATTTCCCGATCCTGACATACTGCGATCCAACGTGACTGCTTTCGAAACGCCATGGATCCCGCAAGACGCGAACGGTTTGATGAGACCACCCCCGATCGCCACTATCGCACGATCGCCGCGGCGATCGCCTTCATCCGCGCCCATGCCGGCGCCCAGCCGACGCTGGAGGAGATCGCCGCCGCGGTGCACCTGAGCCCGCATCACCTGCAAAGGCTGTTCGCCGTCTGGGCCGGCATTTCGCCGAAGCGCTTCCTGCAATACCTGACCAAGGAATATGCGAAGCGGCGGCTGGCGGCTGCGGCGGACGTCCTCTCGGTCGCCGCCGACGCCGGCCTGAGCAGCACCAGCCGCCTGCACGACCTGATGGTGAGCTGCGAGGCGATGACGCCCGGCGAGATCAAGTCGGGCGGCCGCGGCCTGGAAATCGGCCACGGCTTCGCGCCGTCGCCGTTCGGCGAGGCGCTCGTCGCGTGGACCGCGCGCGGCGTCTGCCACTTCGCCTTCTGCATCGCCGACGAGGCCGCGATGCTCGCCGAGCTGTCGGCGCGCTGGCCCGGGGCAACGCTCATGCGCGACGACGCGCGGGCCGGCGCGCTGCTGCGGCAGGTCTTCCCGGCCACGCCGACGCGCGGAAACATCCATCTGGTCCTGCGCGGAACCAACTTCCAGATCAAGGTGTGGGAGGCGCTGATCCACACCGAGTTCGGCGAGGTGGTGTCCTACAGCCAGCTGGCCCGGCAGGCCGGCGCGCCGAAGGCCCAGCGCGCCGTCGGCAGCGCGCTGGCCGCCAACAGCATCGGCTTCCTCATTCCCTGCCACCGGGTGATCCGCGAAAGCGGCGAGGCCGGCCACTACCGCTGGGGCAGTGACCGCAAGCTCGCCATGCTGGGGTGGGAAGCGGCGCGCGGCGGCATGTGAGGCGCGCGCCGCAACTGGCTCACCTCCTGAGCCAGCAACGGCCCGACAATGTGCCCAAACCCTGGAGGACAGGATGGGCGCTGATTTCACGCGGAATACACCAGGCCGAAGGCAAGCGATCAAAATCGCCGCGCTGGCCGCTCTCGCCGCACTGCTCATCGGCTTTGCCGGCCGGGCTTATCTGCCGGCCGCAACCGAATGGGCGGTCCGGCAGCCATTGGATATCGCATTGCTAATTCTCGGGGCCCACGGCAACCCCCGGGAAGCGGCCGAGAAGCCCGGCCGTGACGAATCGGGAAGGCAGCGCCAAAATCGGCAGGAATGGCTCGATGCGCTGCTTCGCCTGTTGCGGGAGCCGATCATCGAGTTGAGGGCGCATTGCCGCTGCTAGCCCGGGGTCCATCCGCATTGATATCGCCATTCGCGACATCAAGGGTTGTCGGAAAACTGGACTACCCTTTCAAGCTGCCCCGTTCTTCCTCTCCAGTCCATACCGCGTCAGCTTCGCCCTTAATCCCACCCGCGACAGCCCCAGCTCATCCGCCACGCGCGTCTTGTTCCAGCGGTGGCGCACCATGGCTTCCTTGAGCACGCGCGCTTCGAGCATCTCGAGGCGGTCCTTGAGCGAGCCGGCGATGCCGGAGAGCATGCGCAGCTCGGGCTCCTCCTCGATGCTGGCGGCCTGCACGACGCGGCCGTTGAGGTATTCGGCGCCGAGCCAGTCGGAGTCCGAGAGCGCCAGCATGCGGTGGATCTCGTTCTGCAGCTCGCGCACGTTGCCCGGCCAGCGGTAGGCGGTGAGGCAGTCCATCGCCTCCTGCGTGAAGCCCTTCACCGGCTTGCCGAGCGCGAGCTTGGCCTTGTCGAGCACCTGCTGGGCGATGAAGGGAATATCCTGCGGGCGCTCGCGCAGCGCCGGCACGTGCAGCGTCAGGGTCGACAGGCGGTAGTAGAGGTCCTGGCGGAAGCGGCCCTGGCGCACGTCCTCCTCCAGGTCGCGGTTGGTGGCGGAGACGACGCGCACATCCACCGAGACGGTCTTGCTGCCGCCGACCGGGCGGATCTCGCCTTCCTGCAGCACGCGTAAGAGCTTCACCTGGAAGGCCGGCGAGGTCTCGCCGATCTCGTCGAGGAAGATGGTGCCGCCGTCGGCCTGCTGAAAGAGGCCGATGCGGTCCTCGTAGGCGCCGGTGAACGAGCCGCGCTTGTGGCCGAAAAGCTCGGATTCGAGCAGGGTGTCGGGCAGCGCACCGCAGTTCTCGACGACGAAGGCCTTGTCGGCGCGGCCGCTGCGGTAGTGCATGGCGCGCGCCAGCAACTCCTTGCCGGTGCCGGACTCGCCGGTGATGAGCACGGAAATGTCGTAGGGCGCGATGCGCTCGACCAGCTGGCACAGCGCGTTCATCGGGCTGTCCGGCGCGCGCACCAGGCGGTCGGTGTCGAAGGCGCGCTTGACCTGCTGCCGCTTGGCGTCGACGCGGCTCCGCGCCACCGGGCCGGCGGTGCGCAGCTCGATGTTCAGGCGCTGGTTCTCCTGCTGCAGGCGGTTCAGCTCGGCGGCGGCGCGCACGGTGAGCAGCAGCGACTCGGGCTGCCAGGGCTTGAGGAGATACTGGTAGATGCCGGCCTCGTTGATGCCGGAGATGATGTCCTCGGTCTCGGTGTAGCCGGAGACGATGATGCGCACCGTGTCGGGCCAGCGCGTGCGCGCCTCCTTCAGCGTCTGCACGCCGGAGAGGCCGGGCATGCGCTGGTCGCAGAGGATGACGTCGACCGGCTCGCGCTCGAGCAGCGCGAGCGCCTGCTCGCCGCTCGAGGCGGTGAGCACCTCGAATTCTTCTTCGAGCGTGCGGCGCAGGGTTTCCTGCGAGCGGACCTCGTCGTCGACGACCAGGATTGTGGGTAGTGTTGCCATCGTTCTCTCCTTGACTGCCTCTGCCTTGTGACTTCTTGTGGGAGCGGCCTACTGGCCGCGATATTGGCGGCTGCTATCGCGGCCGGTAGGCCGCTCCTACAAAAATCCTCTATGCCGCTCTCGTCTTCAATACCGCCTGTTTCTGCCACATGTTCTGCCGGTGCCGCGCCAGGTGCAGCGGCGTCCACGCGTGCGGGACGCGGTGCACGAAGTGGTAGCGCGCGACGTGGTAGCTCGGGTCAAAGCCGTAGAAGTTGAGCTTCATGCGCGCCAGTTCCTCCTGACGGTGGGCTTCGAGCGGCTTCGCTGCCTCGTCACGGGCGCGGGCGGCGCGCTTCTCTTCAACCATCTGCGCCAGGTCGGGCCTCGCCGCGAGTTCGTATGCCTGCTTGCGCACTTGCGCGGCGAAGGCCGGCACATCGGCGCCGAAGCAGGCGTCGATGAGGCCCTGCTCCACCGCCTCAGGCGCGCCGATGGGCAGGCGGTTCTGCGTGATGGCCTGCGCGCGCTCCCAGCCAACGCGGCGCGGCAGCAGGTAGGTCCAGTACTCCGAACCGTAGAGGTTGCCCATGCCCTTGTAGTGCGGGTTGAGGATGACGCCTTCGCGCGCCAGCACGCGGTCGGCTGTCAGCGCCAGGAAGACGCCGCCGGCGCCGGCGTTGCCCTGCATCGCCGCGACGACATAGTGGCTGCCGCAGTCGAGGATGGCGCGGCAGAGGTCGTCCATGGCGTTGATGTTGGCCCAGGATTCGTCGGCTGGACTGTCTGAAGCCTCGATGGTGTTGAGGTGGATGCCGTTCGACCAGAAGTCGGGCCCGCCCATGAGCACGATCACCTTGGTGTCGCGCTTGCCGGCTTCGACGAAGGCATCGCGCAAGCGCAGGCAGTCCGCGGTCGACATGGCGCCGTTGTGGAAGTCGAAGTGGAGGAAGCCGGCGCCGCCCTCCTCCTCGTAGCTGATGTCCTGCCAGGTGTTCGTATCGCGCAACGGCAGCGCGGGCAGCGCCGACTCGGGCACGCCCGCCGCCGCTTCGGGCAGCGCCTGTGCCGCCGGCAGCTTGAAGGTGGGCTGCTCGGACTTGCGCTTGGCGTGGGTGAGCCACACCGCGCCGTCGACCGTGGCGCAGCACAGCGCGCCCTGGCGCTGCGCGATGATCGCGCCGGGATGGGCGCCGCGAAGCGTGCCTTCGGCGTGGGCATTGAACAGCCAGCAGTCCACGCCGGCGATGCGATCAGCGAGGCCGGGCACACTGTCCGCCGCGCGGATCTTGCGCAGCACCGTCGCCGTGTCGTCGCGCGTCCAGTCGATGCGGCGGTCGTCCTGCTTCATGAGCGGGCGCTCGCTGCCGCGCACGGCGGGATTCGCATGGTCGAGCGGCGACGGCTTGAAGTTGCCTCGTTCGAACTTCTCGACCGCCTCCAGCACGGCGGCAGTCGCGGCCTCGGTCACCTCGTTGCGGTAGAGGCTGCTCTTGCGCGCGGCGCGCATGGGGAAGCTGCGCGTCGCCAAGATGTCGCCGCCGTCCATGACGGCATTCGCCTGCAGCACGGTGACGCCCCATTCCGTCTCGCCGTTCATGATTGCCCAGTCCAGCGCCGAGGGGCCGCGGTCTCCCGGAATCCCCGGATGCACCACCAGGCAGACGTGCTCGCGCCACACCGCCTCGGGGATGGCGCGCTTGAGGAAGGGGGCGACGATCAGGTCCGGCCGGAACAGCGCGACCGCCTCGATGGCGACGTTGTCGTTGATGTCGAACTCGATGGACACTTCGTGGCCGCGCCGTGTCAGCTCGACCCAGAGCCGCTGGGCGAGGCTGTTGAAACTGTGGGTGAGGAACAGGATGCGCATCAACAAATCCTCGGCAGCTGTTCGCCGGTGAGCCAGTCGACGATTCGCTTGCCGCCGAAGCCGGTCTCCATCTGCACGAAATGGTGCGGGTCGGCGTGCACCGAGCCGATGATCGCCGCTTCCGCGCCGAGCGGATGCGCGCGCATCGCCGTCAGTAGTGCGTCGGCATGCTCCGGCGCGCAGATGCAGATCAGCTTGCCCTCGTTGGCGACGTAGAGCGGGTCGAGGCCGAGGAACTCGCAGGCGGCCTCGACTTCCTGCCGCACCGGGATCGCCTCCTCGCGCAGCATCATGCCGACGCCGGACTGGCGGGCGATCTCGTTGAGCGTGGTGGCCAGCCCGCCGCGCGTCGGGTCGCGCAGGGCATGGATGTCCGGCACCGCCGCGACCATGCGCGCGACGAGCTCGTGCAGCGCCGCCGTGTCCGACTGGATCGTCGTTTCGAAGCCGAGGCTTTCCCGCTGCGCCATGATCGCCACGCCGTGGTCGCCGAGGGTGCCGGAGACGAGGATGGCGTCGCCCGGCCGCGCCTGATCGCCCGATATGTTCACGCCCTCCGGCACCACGCCGACGCCGGTGGTGGTGATGAAGACGCCGTCGCCCTTGCCCTGCTCCACCACCTTGGTGTCGCCGGTGACGACCGGCACGCCGGCTTCGCGCGCGGCGTGTGCCATCGAGTCGACGATGCGCTTCAGGTCCGCCAGCGGGAAGCCCTCCTCCAGGATGAAGCTGGCCGAAAGGTAGAGCGGCCTGGCGCCGGACATGGCGACGTCGTTGATGGTGCCGTGCACCGACAGGCAGCCGATGTCGCCGCCGGGGAAGAACAGCGGCGAGACGACGTGCGAATCCGTCGCCATCACCATGCGCCCGCTTTGCACGGCGAAACAGGCGTTGTCGTTGGCGGCGCGCAGCCAGTCGTTGTCGAAGGCGGCAAGGAACAGCTCCTCGATCAATTGCGCCATCGCCCGCCCACCGCTGCCGTGGGTCATGTCCACGCGGCCGTGCTTGAAGTCGACGGGGCGGATGTAGCCTTTTCGTACGCTGTTCATGTCGTCACCGCATCCTTGTAGCGGCCGTAGGTGTAGTGCGCGGCGCAGGCGCCCTCCGAGCTCACCATGCAGGAGCCCATCGGGTTCTCGGGGGTGCACACCGTGCCGAACAGCTTGCAGTCCTGCGGCCGCTTGAGGCCGCGCAGGATCGCGCCGCATTCGCAGGCCTTGTTGTCGGCGACCGACTTGTATTCGATGCCGAAGCGGCGTTCGGCATCGAAGGCGGCGTACTTCGCCTTGATGCGCAGCGCGCTGTAGGGCACCTCGTTCAGGCCGCGCCACTCGAAGCTCTTCCGCAGCTCGAACACCTCGGCCACCAGGTTCTGCGCCTTGACGTTGCCCTCGCGCGTGACGGCGCGGGAGAACTCGTTCTCCACCTCGGCGCGGCCCTCGTTCAACTGCCGCACCAGCATCAGGATGGCCTGCATGACGTCGAGCGGCTCGAAGCCGGCGATCACCACCGGCTTCTCGTATTCCTCGGCGAAATGCTCGTAGGGCTGGCTGCCGATCACCGTCGACACGTGCGCCGGGCCGATAAAGGCGTCGAGCGGCACCGTGCCGTGCAGCCTGACTTCCGGCGATTCGAGGATGTTGGCGATGGCCGAGGGCGTCAGCACGTGGTTGCAGAACACCGAGAAATTCTTCAGGCCGAGCTTCTCCGCCTGCACGATGGCCACCGCCGTCGGCGGCGTGGTGGTCTCGAAGCCGATGGCGAAGAACACCACCTCGCGCTCCGGGTTGTCCTGCGCCAGCTTGAGCGCGTCGGCGCTGGAATACACCATGCGCACGTCGGCACCGCGCGCCTTCGCTTTCAAGAGCGACAGGCCGCCGGAAGCCGGCACGCGCAGGCAGTCGCCGTAGGTGGCGAGGATGACCTTGTGATTGAGCGCGAGGTCGATGGCGTTGTCGATGCGGCCGATCGGCAGCACGCACACCGGGCAGCCGGGGCCGTGGATGAGGCGGATGTTTTCCGGCAGCAGGTCGGAGAGGCCGTAGCGCGAGATGGCATGGGTGTGTCCGCCGCAGAATTCCATGATGTGGTAGCGGCGGTCGGCGCGCGTCTCGGCGGCGATGGCCGCCGCCAGCACGCGCGCCGTCTTGCCGTCGCGGAATTCGTCGATGTATTTCACGCCGCGGGGGTACCCAAACCCGCTCCCATGCTTTCGCCCAGCTCGGCGAACAGCGCCAGCGTCTTCTCGGCCTCCTCCGGGTCGAGCTTCTGGATGGCGTAGCCGACGTGCAGGATGACGTAGTCGCCGACAGTAATGCCGTCGACCAGCGCCAGCGAGATTTCCTTGCGCACGCCGCCGACGTCGACCGTCGCCTGGTCGCCGTCGCGCAGCTCCACCACCTTCACCGGTATTGCGAGGCACATGCCGAAATCCCTTCGATCAGAATGCGGACTGCGCGCGCTTGCACTCCAGCACGCCCTTGCGGCCCGTCGCCTCGTCCACCTGCTGCAGCTGCGAGCGCGCCATGAACGCGCCCATCTTCACTTCCTGCCAGACGTAGTAGGTCTTGCCCGGCTCGGTGGTCAGCTTGAGCGTCGACACGTTCTCCGTGTGGGAAGCGATCTCCTGGCTGCCGGGGTCAGCTTCCCAGACGAAGTAGGTTTGCGGGCCGGTCTGCCCGGCCACCTTGCCATTCAGCGACACCGTCATGACGATCGCACCGCCGAAGCTCTCGTTGCGGTAGACATAGATGGTCGACTTGTCCGGCCTGGCCGAGAAAAGCTTGGCCTTGGCGTCTTCCTCAAGCGAGGCCATCGGCACCGACGCGCATCCCGTCACCAGCACGACCATCGCCAGCAGCAAACCGATCAGTCCATTCCTTTTCATTGCGATCTCCCTTTAAAAAATCAAAAGCCCTGCAGTGCCACCCAGGCCTGCCCCAGGCCGAGGCCGCCGTCGTTGGGCGGCGCCTGCCGCGCCTCCAGCACGTCGAATCCCTTCGCCTCCAGCCGCCGCCGCACGCCTTCACTCAATATCCGGTTGAGGAAGCAGCCGCCGCCGAACGCCACGCGCGCGATGCCGCTTTCCAGCGCGGCGCGATTTACCCATGCCGCCAGCGCCTCGGCCAGCGTGGCGTGGAACAGCGCGGCGGCAAAACCGGCCTCGCGCTCGTCGGCCAATCGTGCCAGCAGCGGCAGCAGGTCGAGCGTGCCGTCCTTGCCGAGGAGGAAGCCGCCCTCCATGGCATCCACTTCGCCGTGCTGCGCAGCCTGACTTTCATAGAGCATCGCCGCCTGGCCCTCGAAGGCGGCGACCTCGCGCACGCCCGCGAGTCCCGCCGCGGCGTCGAACCATCGACCGCAACTCGACGTCGGCGGCGTGTGCGCATTGCCGCCGAGCATCATGGCGACGGCGCCGGCGGCGCGCTCCTGCGGGAACCTTTCCTTGATCTCGCCGCCGCGGCCGAGCGCGAACAGCGCTGCCGCCGCCATGCGCCAGGGCTCGCGCGCCGCCTTGTCGCCGCCGGGCAGCGCCAGCTCGCGCAGGTGGCCGAGGCGGGCGAAGCGTTCGTTGTCCACCTGCAGCAGCTCGCCGCCCCAGACACCCTTGTCGGTGCCCATGCCGACGCCGTCGAGCGCCAGGCCGAGCAGCGGCCCCGTCGCGCCGTGCTCCGCCGCCACCGCGGCAATGTGGGCGTGGTGGTGTTGCACGGCGATGGATTTCAGGCCGCGCCCGCGCGCGAAGTCGCAGGCGAAGCGCGTGCTGTGGAAATCCGGATGCAGGTCGTGGGCGACGAGCTCCGGCTCGATCTCCAGCAGGTCCATCAGGCGCTGCGCGGTCTCCTCCAGCGCGCGGCAGGTCGGCGCGTTGTCGAGGTCGCCGATGTGCTGGGAGAGGAAGGCCTCGTCGCCGCGCGTCAGGCAGATCGTGTTCTTGAGGAAGCCGCCGGTGGCGAGGACGGACGGGCCGGATTTGGCCAGTTTGATGGCTTGCGGCGTGTAGCCGCGGGCGCGGCGGATGAACTGGACTGTGGGAGCGGCGTACTCGCCGCGATCTTCGGCGGCTGGCAATCGCGGCCGGTAGGCCGCTCCCACACCAGACACAACGCGCACCACTGAATCATCCACTCTGGTCACGATTTCCCGGTCGTGCATCAAGTAGGCGTCGGCGATCCCGGCCAGCCGCCCCAGCGCCTCGTCGTCCTCGCGCACGATGGGCTCGCCGCCGGGGTTGGCGCTGGTCATCACCAAAGTCAGCCGCTGCGGCACGGCGAGCCAATCGGTTCCCGCAGGGCGTCCGGCCGCTTCGTGGAAAAGCAGGAACTGGATCGGCGTGCACGGCAACAGGGCACCGAGCTCGGCGAGGCCTGGGGCGATGCCCGGCAGCGCCTCATCGCAGCCTGCGCGTTTCCTCAGCAGCACCACCGGCCGCTCGCGCGATTCGAGCAGGGCGCGCTCGGCCTCGCTCACCTCGGCGTAGGGCGCAATGGAAGCCGCATTCGCGAACATCACGGCGAAGGGCTTCTCCTCGCGGTTCTTGCGCTCGCGCAGGCGCGCCACCGCCTCGACATTCATCGCATCGCAGGCGAGGTGATAGCCGCCGAGGCCCTTCACGGCGACGATCTCGCCGCGCTGCAGGCGCGCCAGGGTTTCGGCAATCGGGTCGCCCGCCTTGTCCCGCAGCGAAAGCTGCGGCCCGCACACCGGGCAGGCATTCGGCTGCGCATGGAAGCGGCGGTCGGCCGGATCGTCGTACTCGCGCCGGCAGGCCGGGCACATCTCGAAGGCCGCCATGCTGGTGTGCGGCCGGTCGTAGGGCAGATGGCGCGTCAGCGTATAGCGCGGGCCGCAGTGCGTGCAGTTGATGAAGGCATGGCGCCAGCGCCGGTCGGCGGGATCGAACAGCTCGGCGAGGCAGTCCGGGCAGGTCGCCGAATCGGGCGTCACCGAAGTGTTCGCCGTGCCGTGGCGACTGACTTTTATTTCGAAGCTGCGCGCGTCGGTCGTTTGCGCCTCACGCACCTCGACGGCGGTGACGCTGGCCAGCGGCGGCGCTTCCGTCTCCAGCCGGGCGATCAGCGCCTCGACCGCATCGGCCCTGCCCTGCGCCTCGATGTCCACGCCCTCGCCGTCGTTGCGCACCCAGCCGGCGAGTTGCAGTTCCTGCGCCAGGCGATAGACGAAGGGCCGGAAGCCGACGCCCTGCACCTGCCCGCGCACGCGGATGCGGCGGCAGACGGTGGATTGAGTGGCAACTATCACTGTAGGAGCGGCCTACCGGCCGCGATCAAGCGTCGAATCGCGGCCGGTAGGCCGCTCCCACAGGGCTGCTCCTGCAACGCCCCTTTCCAGCCAGGCCAGCCACTCGTCCATGCCCTCGCCGCTCTTCGCCGAGACCTGCAGCACCGCGATCTTCGGATTGACGCGGCGGGCGTACTCGATGCATTTCGCCACGTCGAAGCTCACGTGCGGCAGCAGATCGGTCTTGGTCAGCAGCATCAGGTCGCTGGCGGCGAACATGTTCGGGTACTTCAGCGGCTTGTCCTCGCCCTCGGTGACGGAGAGGATCACCACCTTGTGCGCCTCGCCGAGGTCGAACTCCGCCGGGCAGACCAGGTTGCCGACGTTCTCGATCAGCAGCAGGCCGCCGGCTGCGAGGTCGAGCCGCTCGAAGGCGTGGCCGACCATGTGGGCGTCGAGGTGGCAGCCCTTGCCGGTGTTCACCTGGATCGCCTGGGCGCCGGTGGCGCGGATGCGCTCGGCGTCGTTGCTGGTCTGCTGGTCGCCCTCGATCACCGCCAGCGGATGGCGGCCGGCGAGCCTGCCGATGGTCTCGACCAGCAGCGTCGTCTTGCCCGAGCCGGGACTGGAGACGAGGTTGATGGCGAACAGGCCGCGCGCCTTCCATTCCTTGCGGTTGGCGCCGGCGTAGGCGTTGTTCTTGGCGAGGATGTCCTGCTCGATCTGCACCATGCGGCCGGGCGTGAGGCCGGGCGCGTGGGCGTGCTCATGGCCATGGTGGTGGTGATGCCGAGGCGCATAGCTGAAGCCGCTTGGCGCATGCGCGTGCTCCGGTCCGCCCTCGATCTTCGTTTCGCCCTGGCCGCAGCCGCAAACTGTACACATTTCGCATCTCCCGTTTCGTAGCCGTTCGTGGTGGGTAGCCTCGCCTGGCGAGGCGTATCGAACCATGAACGGCGATCGCCATGCCCGCCCTTCGATACGCGCTTCGCGCTACTCAGGGCGAACGGTATTGATTACTCGACTTCAAGTTCCTTGACGCGCATCTCCGTGCCGCCCTGCACCTGCAGCTGGTAGCCGCCGCAGCGCGGGCAGGGGTCGTAGCGCTCCGCCACCGGCACCGTCTCGCCGCACTGCATGCACCAGCTGGTGCCGGGCACGGCGACGATCTCCAGCGCCGCGCCGTCGGCGACGCTGCCGCGCGTCACCGCATCGAAGCAGAAGCGCATCGCCTCGGTCTCGACGCCGGAGAGCGCGCCGATCTCCAGCCACACCGTCTTGACGCGCGCGAAGCCAGCTTTCGCGGCATGGTCCTCGATGATCTGCAGCACGCCTTCGGCCAGGCTCATCTCATGCATCGACGATTCTCGTTTCGTAGGCGACGCAGGGGTCGAGCGCATGCGCCAGCAGCGCCGCCGCCTGGCGCACTTCGCCCTCGTTGCGCGCCGGCATGTCGGCCAGCCCGCGCGGAAAGGCGCCGCGCGGATGGAAATTCCATTCCGTCGGCGCGACGATGCGGTAATGCGCCACCCGCTCGCCATCGAGGGCCGCGCGGTGGATCAAGGTGCCGCGCGCCGTCTCGACCGCGGCGATACCGATGCCCGCGCCCGCGCAGATGCTGCGCACGCCCTGCGCCAGCGGGCGGCGCAGTTGCGCCGGCAGCGCCGCCAGCTCGGTCAGCCGTGCGAGCAGCCGCGCCGACAGGCCGTTCAATTCCAGCTCCCGCGCGATGTGCGGCTGCAGCCGCTGCCGCGCCAGGGCGCCGGTCTCGGCCGGGCGCCCGCGCCATGTCGGCTTCGCCACGAAGGCCGGGCTTGCATCCAGCGCCGGGGCGATTTCCGTTCGCAGCGCCTCCGCATCCAGCCAGGGCAGGAAATCCCGCGGCGGATCCACGCGGCAAGTGCGCAGCCGCGCCAGCATGCGCGCCGCCGGCAGCGCGGCATCGTCCACCCAGCGCGCCCGGCGCGCCGCATCCAGCGCCAGCCAGTCGCGCGCGCGCATGCCGAACACGCGCTGCTCGAGCAGGGCCTCGGCGTCTTCGGCAATGTCGAGCCACTCGGCCTCGCCGGCCGCCGCCGGCATGCGCCGGCGCAGGTCGGCCAGGTCGCCCGGACGCGCCGCCTCGCCGAGCAGCTGCGGCAGGTCGATGAACAGGCGCCAGACATATTCCTGCAGGCACTCGGCG
>CAJPFL010000079.1 GCA_905339315.1 Rhodocyclaceae bacterium | reverse complement strand
CAACTTCACCTGGTCGGCGCGCACGCGCAACGCCGAGAACGTGCTCATCCTGCGCGGCAACCCTGCCGTGCAACGCGCCTATCTCGACAACTGGCGCCGCCATCGCGCCGAGGCCCTCTCCTATGCCGAGGCGATCGCGCCGGACTGACGTTTAGGTTTGAAGTAGAATCCGGATAAGCTTCTTTCCGGGCTTGTCCATGTTGTTTGCGGGTGTATTCGATCTTCCCTGGTGGGGCCATGTCCTGGTCGTCCTCGCGCTGACCCATGTCACCATCGCCGGCGTCACCATCTACCTGCACCGCCACCAGGCGCATCGCGCGCTCGAGCTGGGGCCGGTTCCCAGCCACTTTTTCCGCTTCTGGCTGTGGCTGACCACCGGCATGGTGACGAAGGAGTGGGCCGCCATCCACCGCAAGCACCACGCCAGGTGCGAGACGGCGGACGATCCGCACAGCCCGCAGGTGCTCGGCCTCGGCCGCGTGCTGTGGGGCGGCGTCTTCCTCTACGTCAAGGAGTCGCATCAGCCCGAGACCCTGGCGCGCTACGGCCACGGCACGCCGGACGACTGGCTCGAGCGACACGTCTACACGCCGGGCCAGAAGCTCGGCATCCTGCTGATGCTGGCCATCGACCTCGTCCTGTTCGGCCTGGCCCCGGGGGCGCTGATCTGGGGCGTGCAGATGGTGTGGATCCCGTTCTGGGCGGCCGGCGTCATCAACGGCGTCGGCCATTTCTGGGGCTACCGCAACTACGCATGCGCCGATGCCAGCACCAACATCCTGCCCTGGGGCATCCTCATCGGCGGCGAGGAATTGCACAACAACCACCATGCCTATGCCACCTCGGCACGGCTGTCGAGCAAGTGGTACGAATTCGACATCGGCTGGCTCTACATCCGCCTGCTGGAAATCCTCGGCCAGGCGCGGGTGAAGAAGGTGGCGCCGCGGCTGCGCCTGGCGGCAGCGCGGCAGACGGTCGATCTCGACACCCTGCAGGCGGTCATCACCCACCGCTATGACGTCATGGCGAAGTACATGCAGTCGCTGCGGCAGATCTACCGTGAGGAAGTGGAGCGACTGAAGGCGTCGCTCGACGCGAAAACGCTGAAGTCGCTCAAGCGCTGGCTGGCGCGTGACGCCGAGACGCTGTCGGCACAGGACCGCGCCGCTTTCGATGCGGCGCTCGGGCAGAGCAGCCGGCTGACGCTGCTGGTGGAGATGCGGCGCGAGCTGGCCGCGCTGTGGCAGCGCTCCACCGCCACGCACGAGGAGCTGCTTGCGCGCCTGCAGGACTGGTGCCGGCGCGCCGAGGCAAGCGGCATCCGCCAGCTGGAGGAGTTTTCCTCGCGGCTGCGCCGCTACGCCCTGTAGCCGTTGCCATTGCCAAAAGCACCCAATAAAAAAACCCGCCGTGGCGGGTTTTTTATTTGCCGAAGGGGATGATTACTTCAGCTTGGTTTCCTTGTACAGGACATGCTTGCGCGCCTTGGGATCGAACTTCTTGATCTCCAGCTTCTCGGGCTTGGTGCGCTTGTTCTTGGTCGTGGTGTAGAAGTGGCCGGTGCCGGCCGTGCTTTCCAGCTTGATCTTCTCGCGGGGCATGGCAAGTCTCCTTAGATGGTGCCCTTGGCGCGCAATTCGGCCAGGACGACGTCGATGCCCTTCTTGTCGATGGTGCGCAGGCCGGCGTTGGACACGCGCAGGCTCACCCAGCGGTTTTCGGACTCGACCCAGAAGCGGCGATTCTGCAGGTTCGGCAGAAAGCGGCGCTTGGTCTTGTTGTTGGCGTGGGAAACGTGGTTTCCCACCATCGGTGCCTTACCGGTCACCTGGCAAACGCGGGCCATGATGTGCTCCAGAATTCGGATTTAGCAAAGCCGCGCATTATACGCGGCTTTGCCCAGTCAGATCAAGCCCTTTTCGGCGAAGGAAAGGGGCTCGGCCTGGCCGGCAACGATGAAATGGTCGAGCAGCTTCACCTCCACCAGCGCCAGCGCCTGTCCGAGGGCCTGGGTCAGCGCCTCATCGGCCCGGCTCGGCTCGGCGACGCCGGAGGGGTGGTTGTGGGCGAGGATGACGCCGGCGGCGTTGTGCGCCAGCGCCAGCTTGACCACTTCGCGCGGGTGCACGCTGGTCTGGGTCAGCGTGCCGCGGAACAGTTCCTCGGCGGCAAGCAGGCGGTTCTGCGCATCCAGCAGCAGCACCATGAAGACCTCGTGCGGCAGGCTGGCCAGCGTCAGGCGCAGCCAGTCGCGCACGGCGCGCGGCGAGGAGAGCGCATCGCCGGCGGCGATCTCTTCGCGCAGCGCCCGGCGCGCCAGCTCCAGCACCGCCTGCAGCTGGGCGTATTTGGCGCTGCCCATGCCGTGGATTTCGGCAAACCCGGCTGCCGAAGCGGCAAACAGGCGGTTCAGGCCGCCGAAATGGCCGAGCAGGGTGCGCGCCAGGTCGACGGCGCTGGCGCCCTTCACGCCGACGCGCAGGAAGATGGCGAGCAGCTCGGCGTCGGACAGCGTTGCCGCGCCCTGCTTGAGGAGCCGCTCGCGCGGCCGTTCCGCTTCCGGCCAGTGCTTGATCGCCATCGCCTATCCAATCCAGTAGAATCGCCGAATCACAGCGGCGGATTCTAGCTTATTGTCATGGCTGAACTGAAAGGGAAACGGCTGGTGCTCGGCGTCACCGGCGGCATTGCCGCCTACAAGGCGGCGGAACTGGCGCGCCTGCTCGTCAAGGAGGGTGCGGAAGTGCATGCCGTGCTGACCCAGTCGGGCGCCCGGTTCGTCACGCCGGCGACCTTCCAGGCGCTCACCGGCCGGCCGGCCTGGACCGACATGTGGGATGCGCGCATGCCGGACAGCATGGCGCACATCGACCTTTCGCGCGGCGCCGACGCCATCGTCGTCGCGCCGGCCTCGGCGGACTTCCTCGCCAAACTGGCGCACGGCCTGGCCGACGACCTCCTGTCGACGCTGTGCCTGGCGCGCGAGTGTCCCCTGATCGTGGCGCCGGCGATGAACCGCCAGATGTGGGAGAACCCCGCCACGCAGCGCAACAAAAGTCAGCTTGCGCAGGACGGCGTGATCGTCCTCGGCCCGGCCTCGGGCGAGCAGGCCTGCGGCGAAACCGGCCCGGGGCGCATGCTGGAAGCGGCGGAACTGCATGACGCCGTCGTCGGCTTCTTCCAGCCCAAGGTGCTGGCCGGGCGGCGCGTCCTGCTCACCGCCGGGCCGACCTTCGAGGCGCTCGATCCCGTGCGCGGCCTGACCAATCCGAGTTCAGGCAAGATGGGCTTCGCACTGGCGCGCGCCGTACGCGATGCCGGCGCCGAGGTGACGCTGGTGTGCGGGCCGGTGTCGCAGCCGACCCCCTCCGGCGTGGTGCGCGTCGATGTGCTGAGTGCGCGCGAGATGCGCGATGCGGTGCTGCGCCATGTGCGGGAGACGGACATTTTCATCGCCGTGGCCGCGGTGGCCGATTATCGCCCCGAGCAGACCGCGGCGCAGAAGATCAAGAAGGCCGCCCAGCCGCTGACGCTGACCCTGCTGCCGAACCCGGACATCCTCGCCGAGATTGCCGCCCTGCCGAAGCCGCCGTTCTGCGTCGGCTTCGCCGCGGAGAGCGAGAATCTCGACGAGTATGCCCAGGGCAAGCGCTCGGCCAAGAAACTGCCGCTGGTGGTGGGCAACCTGCTGCGGCATGGCCTGGGCGGCGACGACAATACGATCGTCATGTTCGACGACGAAGGCCGCCATCCCCTCGGCCCGGCAGCGAAGATCGAGATTGCCCGCGGCATCGTCGCCCGCATCGGGCAGATGCTCGCCGGCAACGGAGAGTAGTCCGCCATGCACCGCATCGATGTGCGCATCCTCGATCCGCGCCTGAAGGACAATCCGCCGCATTACGCCACGCCCGGCTCGGCCGGCCTCGACTTGCGCGCCTGCATCGAGGCGCCGGTCAAGCTGCATCCCGGCGACACCCAGCTGATCCCGGCCGGCATCGCCATCCACCTGGCCGATCCGGGCCTGGCGGCGCTGATCCTGCCGCGCTCGGGCCTCGGCCACAAGCACGGCATCGTGCTGGGCAACCTGACCGGGCTGATCGACTCGGATTACCAGGGAGAGATTTTCGTGTCCACCTGGAATCGCGGCCGCGAGACCTTCACCATCAACCCGCTGGACCGCCTGGCGCAGATGATCGTCGTGCCGGTGCTGCAGGTGGCCTTCAACATCGTCGACAGCTTCGAGTCATCCCGTCGTGGCGCCGGCGGCTTCGGCAGCACCGGCCATGGCTGACGCCTAAAAAACAAACCCCGCCGGAGCGGGGTTTGTCGTTGGGCTAGCTGCTGCGGATCAGGTCGACATTTCGGTGAGGATGTTCTTCAGCCAGCTCTCGGCGTAGACCGCCTCGAGCTCGGACAGGTCGGGCGAGACGCCGACCGTGCCGGGCACCGCGATGATCGTGTTTTTCTCCTTGTCCACCTTGTAGACGCCAGTCACCTCGACCGCCTCCTTGGCGGAGAGGAAGCTGTAGCAGGTGTTGATGCCGGAGAAATCGACGAGTTCCCTGCCGTTCATCATATTGACGATGTTGGTGGCGCAGGCCTTGGCTTCCGAGTTGGCCGAATAGCCGGACTTGGGCATGGCGCCGGCCACGCAGGCGTCGCCGATGACATGGATGCCCTTGTGGATCGTCGACTCGAAGGTGGTCGGGTTGACCGGGCACCAGTTCTTGTCCGCGCCCACCAGGCCGGCCGCGACGGCGATCTGGCCGGCGCGCTGCGGCGGGATGAGGTTGACCACGGCGCCCTTCACGTCCTCGAGGCCCTCGATCAGCACGGTCTTGCTGGCCACATCCACCTCGGTGACCTTCTTCGCCGGGCGGTAGTCAATGATGCCCTCGTAGTGCTTCTTCCAGCCCTTCAGGAACAGGCCCTTCTTCGAGACGATGTCCGGGTTGGCGTCGAGGACGATGATCTTCGACTTGGGCTTGTGCTGCTTGAGGAACATGGCGATCATGCTGGT
>CAJPFL010000078.1 GCA_905339315.1 Rhodocyclaceae bacterium | reverse complement strand
AGGCTGATGGCGAAGGCGATCAGGGCGAAGAAGCCGCCGATGGCGAAGTAGGCGGCGAGGAAGCCGAGGTGGTCGGTGGAAATCACGTGGCGCAGGAAGCCGCTCATGCTCGGCATCTCGCCGGAGTAGAAGAGGGCGAAGACGACCATCGAGGCGCGCGCCCAGACCAGGAACAGCACCAGCAGGACGGCGGTGAAGATGCCGAGGTTGCCGGCGTTGCCCTTCCAGGCCATCAGCGTCGGCAGCAGGCTGCAGGGCTGCTGCTTCTCGCGCCGGCGGCTGACCTCGTAGAGCCCGATGGCGAAGAACGGGCCGCCGATGAGGAAGCCGGAGGTGACGGCGGCGATGTATTCGGGCGCGCCGCCGAGGGCCAGCACCATCAGCGCGCCGCCGGCGACGAAGCACAGGCCGTAGAACAGGCTGGCGGTGGGGCAGGAGAGCAGGTCGTCCCAGCCGCGCTTCAGCCACTGCAGCGGCTGCTCCATGGGGATGTCGCGGACCTTCGGCAAGGCCGGATGCACCCCGGCCGGGGTTTCCTGCTGGGCCATCGTCTCGTTTCCTCTCTGTCGCCGCCGGTCGTCGCCGGAAGCTTTATATGTAAAACGATTCTAGCGGGGGGATGCCGGGGACGCAAGCGCGACGCTTCCGGCTCAGGACTGGACCCGGATGCGGTTGGCCAGCGCCATCGCCAGCAGCGTGGCGACGACGGCGAGGTAGCCGACGAGGTCGTAGCGCAGGATCTGGCCGGCGGCGTCCTGGGCGATGATCAGGCCGCCGATGTAGGAGGCGACGCCGGAGGCGAGCTGCTGCGTCGCGCCGGTGATCGAGAGGAAGGTGCCGCGCAGCCGCGGCTGCGCCGCCGAGGTGACGAGGGCCATGGCCGGCACCATGCGGCCGGGCACGAAGATGAAGAACAGCGTCGACACGACGATCATCAGCCACAGCGGCACCGGCACGAGGTGGGTCTGGATCAGCAGCGGCGCCATCGACAGCAGGGCGACGACGCGATAGACGCGCACCTTGCCGTGGCGGTCCGCCAGCCGCCCGATCAGGCGCGAGGTGAAGAAGGTGGCGGCGCCGCCGGCGAGGTAGATCAGGTAGAGGTCCTCCTGGCGGATGCCGACGTTGGCCACCGAGTAGATGGTGATGTAGGGAATCACCGTGAAGCCGGAGAACATGATCAGCGCCATGAAGGCCAGCGCCCGCAGGTGGTTGGCGTCGCGCAGCACGGCGAGGATGGCGGAGAGGGGATGGGCGCGCTCGGTTTCGCTGATGACGGCCTGGCGCAGGTGGCCGCGCAGCGACGGCAGCATCTTCCAGCCGGGCAGCAGCAGGAGCACGGCCATCGCGGCGATGAACACGAAGGGAAAGCGCCAGCCGAAGTGGTTGGCGAGGTACAGCGACAGCGGCACGCCGGCGACGGTCGACAGGGCGAAGGCCGACATGATGGTGCCGCTGGCGCGGCCGCGGCGCTCGAAGGGGATCAGGTCGCCGACCATCGTCTGCACCATCGCGCCGAGCACGCCGCCGAAGGCGCCGGCGGCGCTGCGCGCCGCCATCAGGAACCAGAAGCTGGGCGCCAGGCCGCAGGCCAGCGTGGCCACGGCGAACAGGGCGAACGTGCCGAGCAGCAGGCGCTTGCGCTCGAAGCGGTCGACGAAGGTGGCGGCCAGCACGCCGGAGAAGGCGGCGCTGAAGGTGTAGCTCGAGACCAGCAGGCCGAATTCGTGCGTGCCGATGGCGAACTCGCGCATCAGGATCGGCCCGAGCGGCATCATCACCATGAAGTCGAGGATGTGCGCGAACTGGATGCCGGCCAGCGTCAGCAGCAGCAGGCGCTCGCGCGCCGGGTCGAGGGG
>CAJPFL010000077.1 GCA_905339315.1 Rhodocyclaceae bacterium | reverse complement strand
CGTGCCAGCCGACGGGAGCCTGGCCAAACCCGACCTGCACGAGCAGGGTGAGGCCGGTCGCCAGGATGACCAGTACGGCGATGGCCGCATACGGCAGGAAGCGCGCAAAGGTCGCCGACCAGAGCGGCAGCCGCCTGGCCGGCTCGAGCACCTCGACCGCCGCCGGCCTGAGGCAAAAGTAGGCAAAGAACATCCCGCCGACCCAGGTGATCACGCCGACCAGGTGCAGGAGAATCAACAATTGTCGAAGCATCGGATCATCTTCTTGCTGAACTGGAATGTCATGACGCCAGTATGCTAAGCGCGGGTTTGGCTGTCCAGCGCGGCAAGCAGCGTCTCGAACGGCAGCAGGACGCAGCCGTGGCGGTTGCGGTGCGGCCGCACCGGCTCGAAGAGTTTGAGTTCCGGCCAGCCGGGGGGCGGCTCGCTGCCGGCTAGGGTGGCGGCGACCCGGTCGCGCAGCGCGCCTGCCCCTGCTGCATCCAGGCCGGCGCCGTGCAGGCCGAGCAGCGAGGCGGCGGCACGGCAGAGCAGGCAGCCCTTGACGTCGTGGGCGATGGCCCTGATGCGGCCGCCTTCCAGCGCCACCTGCATGCGCACGCGGTCGCCGCAGAGGGGGCTGTCGCGCAGCGCCTCACCGTCGGGCGACGGCAGCGTGCCGGCGCCGTGGGCCGCCTTGGCGAGATCGAGCAACGCCTGCTGGTAGAGGTCGTCGCTCATCCCAGCTTCCTCATCGCATCCTTCAGTCCCGCCAGCAGCGCATCGATGTCGGCCTCGCTGTTGTAGGGCGCAAGGCTGGCGCGCACGGCGCCCGCCACGCCGAAGAAATCCATCAGCGGCTGGGCGCAGTGGTGGCCGCCGCGCACGGCGACGCCGTGGCGGTCGAGCACCTGGCAGACGTCGTGCGGATGGAGGCCGTCGAGATTGAAGGAGACGATGGGCAGGCGATTCCTCAAATCGCGCGGCCCGAGAAAAGTCAGTCCCGGCAACACGGCGAGTTCTTCCAGCAATCGCTGCGCCAGGCGCGCCGTATGGGCGTGCATGTCCGCCCACGGCTGCGCCTGCAGCCAGTCGAGCGCGGCGCCCAGCCCGACCGCCTGGGCGATGGGCGGCGTGCCGGCCTCGAAGCGGCGCGGCGGCATTGCGAAAGTCGTTTCCCCGGGCGTCACGCGCCCGATCATGCCCCCGCCGCCGAGGAAGGGCGGCAATTGCTCCAGGGCCTCCGCCTTGCCCCACAGCACGCCGACGCCGGTGGGGCCGAAGGCCTTGTGGCCGGAGAAGGCGTAGAGGTCGACGCCCAATGCCTGCACGTCCACCGGCCCGTGCTGCACGGCCTGGGCGCCGTCGACCAGCACGCGGGCGCCGACGGCATGGGCCGCGGAAACGATCGGCACCAGTTCGGTGACGGCGCCGGTGACGTTGGAGGCATGGGTGACGGCCACCAGTTTGCAGCGCGGCGTGAGGTGTTCTTCGAGGCGTGCGAGGTCGAGGCGGCCGTCCGGCGCCAGCGGCAGGATGCGCAGCACGACGCCGCGCCGCGCGCGCAGCATCTGCCAGGGGACGAAGTTGCTGTGGTGCTCGGCCAGACTCAGCATCACCTCGTCGCCGGCCCCGAGGCCTTCGCCGAAGGCATGGGCGACGAGGTTGATCGCGGCCGTGGTGCCGGCGGTGAACACCACCTCCTCCGCGTTGGCGGCATTCAGGTAAGTCGCTACCTGCTGCCGCGCATTCTCGTAGGCGGCATCCGCCTGCTCCGCGAGACGATAAGTGCCGCGCAGGACGTTGGCGCGATGCGTCAGATCGTGGTGCGTGACGGCATCGAAAGCCGCCTCGCAGAGCTGCCCGGTGGCGGCATTGTCGAGGTAATGCAGCCCGGGGTGGGCCGCCAGCAGCGGAAAGCGGTCGCGCCATTTCGCGGCGGAGAAGCTCATGGCCGGCTCCCGTGCAGGTCTTCCGGCGTGTCGACATCGGCATGGATCGCGCCGTCGTCGATGTCGATGAAACGGATGCGCCCGGCATTCGCCTCGAGCACGCCGCGCGCGCCCTGGTCACCGGCCACGTTTTGCATCGCCGCGAAGAACGCGCGCGGCCAGAGGATGGGGTTGCCGCGCTTTCCGTTCCGTTGCGGCACGACGATGGCCGGCCGCTGCGCCTCGAAGGCGTCGATCAGGCGGTCGACGTGCACGGCGCTGACGCGCGGCATGTCGGCGAGCAGCACCACCGCCGCCTCGGCCTCTGGTGGCAGCGCCCGGATGCCTGCGCGCAGCGAAGTCGACATGCCCTGGGCGTAATCGGGGTTGCGCACGACATTCACCTTGCGCCCGGCGAGCAGGGCCTCGACCTGTTCCGCCTCGTGGCCGAGCACCACCGTCACCGAGGATGCCTTCGAGGCCAGCGCGGCATTCACCGCGCGCAGCGCCATCGGCACGCCGTCGACCCCGGCGAGCAGCTTGTTCGTGCCGCCCATGCGCGAGGACTGCCCGGCGGCGAGCACCAGCGCGGCTATGTTCGGCGTGCCGGCGGGCACGACGGGCACGCTCTCGACCTCACCCTCCTCCTCGTCTTCGGGTTCGAGCGGGCTGCGGATGAGGCCGCCGACGCCCATGCGCATGATCTCGGCGCGGCCGAACGGCAGGCCGGCGAGCAGGCGCTGCAGCGCCCAGTCGAGGCCGTTCGAGCGCCGCGAGCGCGCGCAGCCGGGCAGCACCAGCAACGGCACTTCACCGATGTGCGCCAGCAGCAGCATGTTGCCCGGCTCGACCGGCATGCCGAAATGGTCCACGGCGCCGCCGACGGCCGTTACCGCGGCGGGCACCGTGTCGAGGCGGTCCTTGGTCACGGTCGCACCGGCGATCAGCAGCAGGTCGCAGCCGGCGGCGAGCGCTTCTCGCAGCTTCGCCTCGTACTCGCTGCGCTCGTGGCGGCAGCGCAGCACCAGGGCGAGGCGGCTGCCGAGGCCCTCGAGGCGGTTGCGCGTGGCGGTGACGGTGCCGCGAAAGACGTTTTCCTTCATGCCCGGCAGCTCGCCCAGGATCAGCGCGGCGCGGCGCGGCGCGAGCGGCGCCAGGCGCAGCAGCGGCCCGCCGGCGGCGATGGCGCGGCAGCGCTCGACCAGCTCGCGCGTCACCGCGAAGGGGATGATCTTGATGGTGGCGAGCACCTGGCCGAGGCGCGCCAGCGCATAGTCGGGCAGCGTGCCGACGGCGATCGCCTCGTCGAGTTCGTTGAGAGCATCGATGCGCGCGGCGTCCACCCGCAGCACGCCGCGCGCCGAGGCGTGCAGGTTGCAGCGGCCGGTATACGGCTTGCGCGTTTCGGCATTGGGGCCGACCAGCAGCGCGGCGATGGCGGCGGCGCCGGCGTTCTCGTCGAGGTCGCCCTCGCCCATGCGCGCGCCGGTGATGCGCTCGATGCCGGCCTGTTTCAGCAGGACGATGTCGTCCGCGCCGAGGACGCGGCCCTTCTTCAGCGTCTTCGCGCCGAGGTTGAGCGTGTGGGCGAGCGTGACGCCCTCGGCCTCCTCGCAGCGGAATTCGCCGAATATCATTTGGAATAGCGCGCCTGGATGACCTGGGCCAACACCGAGACGGCGATCTCCGCCGGCGAACGGCCACCGAGGTCGAGGCCGACCGGCGCACGGAAGCGCGGGATGGCCTCGGCCAGCCCGGCCTCGGTGAGCCGCGCCACGCGCTTGGCGTGGGTGCGCGAACTGCCCAGCGCGCCGATGTAGAAACACTGACTTTGCAGCGCGGCGATCAGGGCCGGATCGTCGAGCTTGGGATCGTGCGACAGCGTCACCACGGCGGTCTGTGCGTCGAGACCGATGCGCGCCAGCGCCTCGTCGGGCCACTCCGTCGTCACCGTCACGCCGGGCAGGCGCTCCGCCGTGGCGAAGGCGCGGCGCGGATCGACGACCACCACCTCGAAGCCGGCCATCGCCGCCATCGGCGCCAGCGCCTGGGTGATGTGCACGGCGCCGACGATGACCATGCGCGGGGCTTGCGAGTAGCAGCGCGCGAACAGCGTGCCGTCGGAGGATTCCAGCGTGCCGCTCTTGTCGCTGCGCAAGCGGCGGCGGACCTCCTCGCGCTGCGCTTCGGTGAGCGCGAGCTCGCCGCTGACCTCGTCGCCGGCCACCAGCGCCTGCGTGCCGTCGGCGAGGCGCGTGACGACGGTCGCCGCGCGCTTGGCGGCGCGCTCGGCGAGCAGGCGCTCAATAAGTTCATCGTCCGCGCGTTCCACGAACACCTGCACGCGCCCGCCACAGGCGAGCCCGACTTCCCAGGCGCGTTCGTCGGAGACGCCGAATTCGAGCAGGCGCGGCTGGCCGTCGGCGATGGCGGCCTGCGCCTCGCCGATGACGGCGCCCTCGATGCAGCCGCCGGAGACCGAGCCGACGAAGGCGCCACCCGCCTCGACCGCCAGGTGGCTGCCCTCCGG
>CAJPFL010000076.1 GCA_905339315.1 Rhodocyclaceae bacterium | reverse complement strand
CACCGCAACCTGGCCGCCAACGCGCTCGTCCTGCACCAATACTGGGGCTTCCGTCCGGGCGACGTGCTGCTGCACATGCTGCCGACCTTCCACGTGCACGGCCTCTTCGTCGCCACGCACTGCGCGCTCCTCAACGGCAGCCCGATGCTGTTCGAGCCGAAGTTCGACGCACCGCGCGCCCTGCGCCTGATGCGGGAGGCGACGGTGTTCATGGGCGTGCCGACGTACTACGTGCGGCTGCTGCAGGAGAAGGGACTGACGCGCGAAGCCGTCGCCCACATGCGCCTGTTCATCTCCGGCTCGGCGCCGCTGCTGCCGGAGACCTTCAATGAATTCCGCGAGCGCACCGGCCAGACCCTCCTCGAGCGCTACGGCATGACCGAGGGCGGCATGTTCACCTCCAACCCGCTCGAAGGCGAACGGCGCGGCGGCACGGTCGGCTTCCCCCTGCCGGGCACCGAGGTGCGCGTGGTGGGCGAGGGCGATGTCCCGCAACCGGTCGGCGGGATCGGCCACATCCAGGTGCGCGGCGACAATGTCTTCGCCGGCTACTGGGGCCTGCCGGAAAAGACCAGGGAAGAATTCACCGCGGACGGCTTCTTCCGCACGGGCGACATGGGCCGCTTCGACTCAGAGGGCTACCTCGCCATCATCGGCCGCGACAAGGACCTCATCATCACGGGCGGGCTCAACGTCTATCCGAAGGAGATCGAGGAGGCCATCGACACCCTGCCGGGCGTGGCCGAATCCGCCGTGATCGGCCTGCCGCACCCGGACTTCGGCGAGGCGGTGACCGCCGTGGTGGTACGCGGCCGGGACGCTTCGGGCCTGACCGCCGAGGGCATCATCGCCGCGCTGAAGGGGAACATCGCCGGCTTCAAGGTGCCGAAGGCCGTGCATTTCGTCGACGACCTGCCGCGCAACGCCATGGGCAAGGTGCAGAAGAACCGCCTGCGGGAGCGCTTCGGGGACGCCGGCAAAAGTCAGCCGCCGTGAGACGGCGGCTGCTTTCGCTAAAAGTCAGCCGCTGTGAGTCGGCGACCGGCTTCGGCGAATCAGATCTTGACGTAGGTCCAGCCCTGCTGGACGCGGTCCACGATGTGCTCGACGGCCGTGGCGGCCACCTTCGCTTCCGGCAGCAGGGTGACGTCGAGGCCGGCGCTGCGATAGCGCGCGATGGCGTTGCCGCAGGCGACGAAGGCCAGCATCTCGTGGCGTGCCGCCAGCCGGGCGATGCGTTCGGCGTGCGGCGTCGCCTCCTCGCGCAGCAGGTCGAGGCCGGAATTGTTGACCACGAGTTCCACCTTGGCCTTGCCCGCCTTGGCGAGATAAGCCTCCGCCATCTCGAGGGCTTCCTCCATCCGCTCCCGCTGCGAGCTGTCGAGATGGATCAGCACCCGCGCCGGCTGCGCGGCAAAGGGGTTGCCGGCCCAGGCGAACGCTTCCGGCGACCCCGGGCCGGTCGCACGGTGCCCCTGCCAGCCGAGCAGCACGCCGACGACCAGCGCCACACTCGCCGCCAGCGCGCCGCTCCACAGCGGAACGCGGCGCGCCTGCCTGCGCCGTGCCGCCGGCACCTGTTCATAGGCATGGCGCACCAGCTCCTTGGTGGAGCGCAGCGCGCACAGGCGCTGGCCGAGTTCGGCGTCTTCGGTCACGGCCGCGAGGATCTCCTCGCGCTCCTGCGTGCCGAGCTGGTTGTCGATGAAGGCGTTGAGGCTTTCATCGGAGAAGTTTTTTCGCATGTCGTTCATTTCACGCTCCTCAGGCGCGGCTGCTGGGCGGCTGCTTCGAGCAGGCCGCGCAACGCTTCGCGCGCGCGGCACAACCGGCTCATGACCGTGCCGATCGGAATCGCCAGGATCTCGGCGACTTCCGCATAGCTGAATTCCTCCAGGTCCACCAGGGTGACCACCTGGCGCTGGCCCAGCGGCAGCGCCGCCACCGCGGCGCGTACCCGCCCCACCGTTTCCTGGGTTTCCGCATGGCCGTCCGGCCCCGGCAGCATCGACGGCAGCTCGGCGAGCACTTCCTCGTCGACATCCTCGCGCCGCTGGCGCAGGTGGTCGATCCAGCAGCGGTGGAGAATCGCGAACAGCCAGCTCGTCAGGCGCTCGGCCTCGCGCAGCTGCCCGATCCGCGCCAGGCCGCGCGCCATGGTTTCCTGCGCCAGATCGTCGGCCAGGGCGGCGTCGTGGCACCAGGAGAAGGCGACGCGAAAGAGCGGCTTCCGGCTCGCCTCGATCCGGCCGGCCAGCTCGCGCTGCTCCCTCGACTGCAACCATTTCATGGAAATGCCCCCCGCAAAGGAGAGACGCGGCAGGAACGGAATTTATTCCCTGCGGCCGCGGCCGCTGCGGCGGAATAAAGCCGAAGCCTGGTTCGTCCTACTGAAGCCGCCGTCCAAACAACAACAGTCGGCCAAACATACCATAGAGAGAGGAGACACCATGATCCGCAGAACCTTCATCCATTTCCTTGCCGCTTGTGCGGTTATTGCCTTCGGCGCGGCCCCGGCCCTGGCCGACAAGGCCAAACAGAGAGTCGTCATCCAGGTCAGCGACGGCGATCCGAAGAACTGGAACCAGGCGCTGAATGTCATCAAGAACGTCCAGACGGACTACGGCAAGGACAACGTGGACGTCGAGCTCGTCGTCTTCGGCCATGGTTCCGGCATGCTCAAGTTCGACTCGCCGCTCGCCAACCGCATCGACGACACCCTGGCCAGCGGCGCGCAGGTGCTGATGTGCGAGAACACCATGAAGGGCCAGAAGCTGGCCCACGCCGACATGCATCCGAAGATCGGCTACGTCAAGGCCGGTGTCATCGAGATCATTGAAAAGAGCGGGCAGGGCTGGACCGTGGTCAGGCCTTGAGTTCGGAAGGAGCCGATATGAAATTATCCAACCCGGTCAGGCATGGCCTGTTTGCCACACTGCTGACTTTTTCCATCCTGGCCGGCGCCGCGGACGGAGCGAAGGCGGCGGGCAAGGCCGATCAACCCAACAAGGTCATCTACCACATCAATGGCGGACTCGAGCAGGCAACCGACGGCCTGCGCAACATCCGCAACCACCTGGCGGTCGATCCCGGGGTGAAGATCGTCGTGGTGACGCACTACAAGGGCATCGACTTCCTGCTCGAGGGCGCCAGGGACAAGAACGGCAATCCCTACGACGCCGCGGTCGACGACCTCTCCATGAAAGGCGTCGAGTTCCGCGTCTGCGAGTTCACCCTGAAGGGCCGCAACATCGACAAGGGCAGGGTGCATCCGGAGGCGAAGATCGTGCCGTCCGGCGTGGCGGAAATCGGCCGCCTGCAGTCGCAGGAAGGCTTCGCCTACCTCAAGCCCTGATCAGGTCAGGAGGCTGTGCAGCATCTTCGTCGCCAATAGCGCGAGGAACACGCCGAAGGCGCGCTTCAGCTGCTTCACCGGCAGGCGGTGCGCCGTCTTCGCGCCGAGCGGCGCGATCAGCATGGTCATCGCCGACACGCCGACGAAGGCCGGCAGGTAGATGTAGCCGAGGCTCCCGGCCGGCAGGCCGGCGGCTTTCCAGCCGGCGGCGATGTAGCCGATCGTGCCGGCCACCGCGATCGGGAAGCCGAGCGCCGCCGAGGTGCCGACGGCGTGGTGGATCGGCACGTTGTGCCACACCATGTAGGGAATCGAGAGGAAGCCGCCGCCGGCCGCGACCAGGCTGGAGACGATGCCGATGACGGTGCCGACGAGGAACATCCAGGCGGCGCGCGGCAGGGCGCGCGTCGGCTTCGGCTTGAAGTCGAGCACCATCTGCAGCGAGGCGTAATAGACGATGGCGGTGAACGCGAAGGCCAGCGGCCGCGTCGGCACCAGGCTGGCGAAGAGCGAGCCGCCGAGCGTGCCGAGCACAAGTCCCGGCGCCATCGCCCTGACGATCTCCCAGCGCACCGCGCCGTGGCCGTGATGGGCGCGCATGCTGGAAACCGAGGTGACGACGATGGTCGCCATCGAGGTGCCGAGCGCCAGGTGCATGACGTGCTCTGGCGGAAAGCCCTGCGCGGCGAAGAGCATGAACAGCAGCGGCACGATGGTCAGTCCGCCGCCGACGCCGAACAGCCCGGCGATGAAGCCGGCGAAGCAGCCGAGCAGCGGGTAGGCGAGCCACCACAGGCTCATTTCTTCCCGCCCATCAACCGCCCGGTGATGAACTTCCATTCCGCCGGGTCGACCGGGGTGATCGACAGGCGGTTGCCTTTCGCCAGGGTTCGCATGTTGGCGAGTTCCTTGTGGCGGCGCAGCTCGGCGAGGCTGACCAGTTTCGTCTTCTTCACCAGTTTGACATCGACGTTCAGCCAGCGCGGGTTGTCCGGCGAGGACTTCGGGTCGAAGTACTTGTGCCTTCGGTCGAACTGGGTGGCGTCGGGATAGGCCGGCTTCGCCACCTCGACGATGCCGACGATGCCCGGTTCGGCGCAGTTGGAATGGTAGAAGAAGCCGCGGTCGCCGGGCTGCATCTGGTCGCGCATGAAATTGCGCGCCTGGTAGTTGCGCACGCCCCACCAGGCGGTCACCTTGTCGCGGGCGAGGTCGTCGATGCCGTAGGCCTCGGGTTCGCTCTTCATCAGCCAGTAGCGCATGGGAGACTTGATCACGTCCGGCGCATTAAAGACGGTTAAAATAACAGACTATCGGCTGCGCGAGAGCATGCTCGTGCGGATGCCAAGGATAATTCTTCGAAGGATGGCTTGCAGAATGGGATGCGCATGAGGCTGCGTGGCGGTTTCGCCAGGGCTTTGCTCGCGGCCGGCGCCTTGCTGTTGCTTGCTCCGGCACAGGCGGGCGAGGTGCTCCAGGGCATCAAGGCACGGGGCTGGCTGCGCTGCGGCGTGAGCGAGGGCATCGCCGGTTTCTCCGAGCAGGACGCTTCCGGCCGCTGGCAGGGAATGGATGCCGATTTCTGCCGCGCCGTCGCCGCGGCAGTGCTGGGCGACCCGGAGAAGGTTCGCTTCGTTCCGCTCAAGTCATCGACGCGCTTTCCCGCCCTGCAGGCGAACGCGATCGACCTGCTGGTGCGCAACACCAGCTGGACGCTGACGCGCGAGGCGCTGCTCAAGGTCCAGTTCGCCGGCGTGCTGTTCTACGACGGACAGGGATTCCTGGTGGCCAAGTCGGCCCGCATCAAGTCCCTCGCCGACCTGAACGGGGCGACCATTTGCGTCGAGAAGGGCACCACCCACGCGGGGCGCCTGTCCGAATACTTCCGCCTGCGCGGCCTGGCGGTGACACCGCTGGTGATCGATTCCGCCAGTGCAGCGGCGGCCGCCCTTTACGGCGGCCGTTGCCAGGCCCTGACCTCGGATGCCTCCCAGCTCGCGGCGGTCCGCAGCCGTGCGCCCGGCGGCGCGCAGTACGTCCTGCTGCCGGAGCGCATCTCCAAGGAACCGCTCGGCCCGGTGGTGCCCGGCGGCGACGCCGAATGGGCGACGCTGGTGCGCTGGGTGCTGCACATGCTGGTGGCGGCCGAAGAGTTCGGCATCACGCGCGGCAACATCGACACCGCGGGACTGCAGTCGCGCAGCACCAACTGGGCCCTGGTCAGCGGCCAGGATCAGCGCATCGCCCGTGCGCTCGGCGTGCCGGGAGACTGGGCGCTGCGTGCCGTGAGGGCGGTCGGCAACTACGGCGAAGTGTATGAACGCAACGTCGGCAGCGGCAGCCCGCTCAACATCGAACGCGGCCTGAACCGCGTGTGGACCCAGGGCGGCCTGCACTATGCCCCGCCCATCGACTAAGCGCGTGCCGATGCCATGACGGATTTCCAGATTGCCGTGACCCTCGTCGTGTTTGCCGTGGTGATCCTCGCGATCGCCGTCGACGCCATCGACATGATGCTGGCGGCCCTGCTCGGCAGCAGCGTGCTGGCCGCGTTCGGCATTCTCGGCAAGGACGACGTCGGCGCGGCGATGGAGACTGCGGGCGGTCCGCTGGCGCTGCTGTTCGGCGGCATGGTGGTGGCGCGGATGCTGGCCATGACGGGCATTTTCGCCCGCGTCGGCGCGCTGTTCCTGCGCGCCAGCCGGGGCAGCGGCAGGCGCTACCTGATCCTGCTGGTGGCGCTGGTCGCGCCGGTGTGCGCCCTGCTGCCCAATGCCACCACGGTGATCCTGCTGGCGCCGGTGATCGTCGGCGTCGCGCGCGCCCTCAAGGTGGACTTCGTCGGCCCGCTGGTGATCGCCGCGATCGTCAGCAACTCCGCCGGCATGCTGACGCTGGTGGGCGACCCGGCGACCTTCCTCGTCGGCAGCTCGATCGGCATGAGCTTCGGCGAATACCTGCAGAAGGTGAGCCTCGCCGGCCTGCTGGCGGTGCTGGTGATCATTCCGCTGCTGCCGCGCCTGCTGCCGGACATCTGGCATGCGCGCATCGACCTGCCGCCGGCGACCGACCTGCCGCCGATCGAGCGTCCGGCCTTCGCCGCCTTTGCCCTGCTGGTGCTGGCGATCATGGTCGGGCTGTTCCTCTTCGGCGAGGAACTGCCCACCCAGCTCGGCCCGCCCGCCGTGGCGATCATGGCGGCGACGCTCGCCCTGCTGGTGATCTACGAGGCGCGGATCGAGCCGGTCGAGAACGTGCTGCGCGACGTCGACTGGAAGACGCTGGTGTTCCTTGCCGCCATCTTCTGCCTGGTGCAGGCCTTTACCAAGACCGGCCTGCTGCAGGGCCTGTCCCTCAGGCTGCACGGCTGGTTCGGCACCGAGTTCGCCCTGGTGGCGCTGGCGCTGCTGGCCTGCATCGGCCTGCTGTCCGCCGTGCTGGCCAACATCCCGGTGGTGGCCGCCTCGCTGATCATGACCAAGGGCTACCTGGTGGCGGCCGAGGCCGTGCCGGAGACGGCTCTGGCCGCCGGCTTTACCGATTGGCCGGCCGCCGCCATACCGGTGTTCATCGCCATGATGTTTGGCGCGACCCTCGGCGGCAACGCCACGGTGATTGGCGCCTCGGCCAACATCGTGGCCGTCGGCATCTGCGCGCGAGAGGGGCAGCGCGTGACCTTCATGCGCTTCCTGCGCTACGGCCTGCCGATCACGCTGGTGCAACTGGCGGTGTCGTCGCTGTATGTGCTCGCGCTGTTCTGGCTGCTGCGCTGACGGGCGCGGCTTTGCGATAAACTGAGTTTGATTTTGATGAACTTATCCAGTGACGGAGTGACCATGAAAGCCAAATCGAAGAAAGCCGCGAAGGCCGAAGCCGGCAAGCCGGACGCGACGCAGAAGCTGGGCCGCAAGGACTACGACAAAGAGCTGGCGCGGCTGCATGTCGAGCTGGTCAAGCTGCAGGAGTGGGTGGTGCACAAGGGCCTCAAGGTCTGCGTCGTGTTCGAAGGGCGCGATACCGCCGGCAAGGGCGGGACGATCAAGGCCATCACCGAGCGCGTCAGCCCGCGCGTCTACCGCGTCGTCGCCCTGCCCTCGCCGACCGAGCGCGAGAAGAGCCAGATGTACATGCAGCGTTATGTGCCGCATTTTCCGGCCGGCGGCGAGATCGTGATCTGGGACCGCAGCTGGTACAACCGCGCCGGCGTCGAGCGCGTCATGGGCTTCTGCACCGAGGACCAGTATCGGCGATTCCTGCAGGGCGTGCCGCTGTTCGAGAAGGCGATGGTGGACAACGACATCATCCTGCTCAAGTACTGGCTCGAGGTCAGCCCGGAGGAGCAGACGCGCCGCCTCACCGCGCGCATCGACGACGGCCGCAAGGTGTGGAAGCTGACGCCGATGGACCTCAAGTCCTACAGCCGCTGGTACGATTACTCCAGGGCGCGCGACGAGATGTTCGCCGCCACCGACACCGACTTCGCCCCCTGGCACGTCGCGCGATCGGACGACAAGAAGCGCGCGCGCCTGAACATCATCACCCACCTGCTCGAAAGCATTCCGTACAAGCAGGCGCCGCGGCTGAAGGTGAAGCTGCCCAAGCGGCAGAAGGCGGAAGGCTACCGGGAGCCGGACCATCCGTTCAGGTTCATCGACGAGCGCTACTGAGCGGCCTGCCGCGCCTCGAACGCGGCGACGGCCTGCTCGACGTTGAAGAACATCCGCTCGCGCCCGAGGCGTTCTGCCAGCGGCGTGCGCCGCACGAGCTCCAGCGCCTCGGGGTTGAGCGCCGCCAGCCAGAGCTCCCGGCCCTGTTCCCGCTGTTTCTCCTCCCCCTCGATCAGCATCTTCAGCGCGGTGTATTCGAAGCCTGGAATCGCGGAACAGTCGAGCAGGACCACCTGCGGGGCGGCGGCCCGGGTCAGGGCGAGCAGTTTTGCGCCGACGTTTGCGGCATTGCCGAAGTAGAGGCGGTCCTCGGGTCGGGCGATGAGCAGGCCGGGAATCGCCTCGTCCTGCGGATGCTCGGGCGAGCACGGGCGGAACACGTTCGTGCCCGGCTTGCGCCGCAGTTCGTAGACCCGCGGATCGTAGGCAAGGTACATCAGTCCCGCCAGCGAGAGCACGATGGCGACGACGATGCCCTTCAGCGTCCCCAGCACCATCACCCCCAGGCAGGCGACCAGGGCCCAGCGAAACTCCATGTTGCGCACGCGGCGGATGGCCACCATCTCCGCCGGGTTCACCAGCCCGATCGAATAGGCGATGACCACCGCCGCCAGCGTGGCGTGCGGCATCAGCGCCAGCACCGGCGCCAGGAACAGCAGCGTCGCGAAGGCCGTTGCCGCCACTACCAGCGCGGCGGCCTGGGTTTGCGCCCCGGCGTTGCGGTTGACCGCCGTCTGCGAGGTTCCGCCGCCGGCCGGCATCGAGCCGATGAATGCCCCCGCGGCGTTCGCGGCGCCGAGGGCAAACAATTCCCGATTCGCGTCGACGGGCGGATCGGTGTTGCGGGCGAAGGCCCGCGCCGCGGCGATCGACTCGGTGAAGGAGATCAGGGCGATGCCGGCCGCCGCCGGCCACATCGCCTCGAACAGGCCGGGCTGCGGCAGCCTCGGCGCCGGGAAGCCCCCCTGGATCGCGCCCACCACGCTCACGCCGGCCGCCTCGAGCCCGACCACGGCCGAGACGGCGATGCCCAGCGCCACGGCCAGCAGCGGCGCCGGGGATTTCGGCAGAAAGCGCTGGGCGAGCGCGATCACGGCGAGGGTGCCGAGGGCGACGCCGAGCGTCGGCCAGGACAGCTCCGGCGCATGGGCGACGATCGAGGCCACGTCGCGGAAGAAGCCTTCCTTGTGGATGTGGATCCCGAGCAGCTTGGGCAGCTGGTCGACGACGATGACGAATCCCACCCCCGCCTTGAATCCCGTCAGCACCGGCTCGGAAATGAAATTGGCGGCGAAGCCGAGGCGCAGGACGCGCGCGGCAATCAGCATCAGGCCGACGAGCAGGCTGAGCGTCGCCGCGGCGGTGAGGGGGTCGAGCCCCGGATCCGCGCGGAGCGCCTCGCCGATCGCCGTCGCGCACAGGATCGCGATCGGCGTGGTGGTGCTGACGCTCAGCAGGCGCGACGTGCCGAGGACCGCGTACACGACCATCGGCACCAGCGCCGCGAACAGGCCGGCCTGCACCGGCAGCTGCGCGATGGTGGCGTAGGCGAGCGCCTTCGGCACGACGACGGCAGCCGTCGTCAGGCCCGGGACCAGGTCCGCGGCGAAGCCCCTTTTCCGGCCGCCCGCTTCCGGCTGCATTGCTTCATCCATTGCGCTTCCCCTTCAGTTCACAGCGGGCATTATCGGGCATTCCCTGCGGCGCCTGCCGGCGCCGCGCGAATCCGCCGGGAAAAGTCTTCGGCCTTGTCGGCCGCCAGGGCGCGCGCGTTGATGAGGCTGCGCTGCTGCAATTCGGCGAACGGCAGGTTGTCCTCGAGCCTGCCGGCATCGTAGAGATACCCGGGCACATGCCCGCTGAGGAGGATCTTCCAGGAGAAGGGGATGCGCCCCGGGTTGACGCCCGCATGCAGCCAGATGTTGGTGGTGCAATTGGTGGTCAGGGTGTTGTAGAACTCCGGCCGTTCCTTGAGCGAATTGATCCTCTGCATGTAGCTGAGGAACAGCTTGCGCCCGGCATCGGTCGCCCCCTTCAGCCGGAACACATGCACGTCCTCCGGCGGGTCCTTGCGGTAATTCGTGCGCAGGCGGATGACGTCCCGCTCGTCGGCGACGACGTAATACAGCTCGTACTGGCGGAAGAATCCCTTCACCGTGGAGTAGCCTTCGCTGCGCTCCTTGCGCGCCTCGATGGAGATCGCCAGATGGTCCTTGCCGGCGAAGCCGAAGCTGATGAAGATGTGGGCGACCGCCGGCCCCATCCAGTAGGTGGCGACCAGGTCCACCGAATCGAGCTGCCGCAGGTCGAAGGCCTTGTCGTAATACGCAGGGGTGAAGTCGGTCTCGCTGCGGAAATCGAAGTTGCGGATGTTGTGCACCGTGACCCGCTCGCCCTCGATGGTGGCGTAGGGCAGGATCGCGACCTCCGGCTGCCAGTCACGGTCGTTGGAAGGCCGGATGGCGAACCATTGCGACAGCAGCAGCGCGAACAGCGCCAGGTAGCCGGCCAGGGCGCGCCAGCGCCAGCGCGGCAGCGCCAGCCCGGCCAGCGCCGCCAGCGAGGCGAGGCCGTACGCGGCGGCGAGCCCGGTACGCAGGGCCGGGCTCGCCTGGTCGAAGAAATACAGGGCCAGCACGCCCCATGCGGCCGTGAACAGCAGGAGCAGCCCCAGCAGCAGCAGGCCCGCCCGCTTCGCCGTTCGACCGATCAGCCCCATTGCGTCATTGCCGCTAGCGGATCGTCGAGAGAGACGAGCCGATATACAGGTACCACGCCGAATGGCCGCCCTCGGACAGGCCATACCCCAGGTACACCGGCCCGAGCTTCGAGTCGATGCCGACGAACAGCGAGCCCGCGTACAGCGCGCCCTTGGTCGGGGTGTTGTCCAGCCGCTTGAAGACGTTTCCCGCCTCCAGCGAGGCGCCGGCGTAAATCCCGGTGCCGAATGCCCTGGAAATATCCGCAAAGCGGCGCCGGTATTGCATCACGCCGAACAGGTATTCGCGGCCGATCAGTTGCGAATTGCGGTAGCCGGACATGTTGAACAGGCCGCCAAGCCTGAACTGGTCGTAGTAGGGCGCGTTGCTGCCCAGGTCGGTTCCCCCGCTGATGCCCAGTCCCAGCACGTCGCGTCCGCGCGAGAACAGCGTCATCCAGGTTCCTTCAATCTTGCGATAGTTCCGGTCCGCGCCCAGCCCGGTCTGGGAGGAGTAGGCCGTGAAGCTGCCGGAGCTGCCCTTGGTGGGGAACAGGCGCTGGTCGACCTGATCGTAGTTGAAACGCAGCGTCGCCCCCGCCGTGTTGCTGTGGCCGGGCGCGATGAACGCCGGGTCGCCGACTTTCTGCTTGGTGGTGACGCCGCCGCGCTGCAGGCCGAGGCGGACTTCGCCCCAGGTGCCGAGCGCGGCGCCGCCTTCGAGGCGCAGGCCGTAGCGCCGTATGTCCAGCTGCTCCACTTCCCTGTCGCCCTGGTAGAGGTACTCGAGCGTCTGGTTGGCGTACAGGGTCGGGGAGACGAAGAAGGTCTGGCTCTTCTCGACGGGCTGGTACAGGCTGATGTTCAGGATGTTCGGGCGGCCAAGCTGGGCGGAAGCGCGGAATTCGCCGCCGAGCGAATTCAGCCAGCGCCGCTCGTAATCGGCGCGCAGCCCCCACGCCGTATCCCCCTTGAAGTCGGTGCTCAGGTTGGCATCGAGCAGCAGGTAGTCCGGGCCTTGCGCCTTTTCGGTAACGTTGTAGGTGAGCACGTTGCGCGAGTCCTCGGTGGTCACCTGGTAGCTGACACTGGAGAAATCGCCGCGCTCGACCAGCCGCTGCGTGTCCGCGTCCGCCTGGGTGGGGTCATAGGTATCGCCGGGCTTGGTCTTGAGATGTCGCTTCATTACCTCGGGGTCCACCGCCTTGAGCCCGGCCAGGCGCACCTCGTCGATGACCTTCGGCGGCGCCTCCGCGATCCGCCGCAGGTCGGCGCGCCAGGCCGCGTAGGCCTGCGGTGACAGGCTGTAGCGCGCGAGCGAGGCCCGGGCATTGCGCGCCGCCGCTTCGCCGATCGGAATCGCCTCGGGCACCTTGTCGAAGTCGCCCGAGGAGATGTCCTGCAGGATCACCGGGATGGAGACGTCCTTCGGCGTCAGCGTCGCCAGCTGCGCCTTTTCGTTGGCCTCGATGGCGATGTTCATCGCCTGCCCGGCCACCGCCAGCGCGCTGCCGAGCTGCGCGCGCGTGGCGGCCGGATTGCCCACCGGCACCGCGATCACGACGTCGGCGCAGGACTCGCGCGCGACATCCACCGGCAGATTGCGCACCAGCATGCCGTCCACATGGAGCCGGCCGTTGTAATCGACCGGCGAAAAGGCGCCCGGCACCGCCATGCTGGCGCGCATCGCGACCGTCAGGTCGCCCTTGTCGAACACCACCATGGCGCCGCTTTCGAGGTCGGTGGCCACCGCCCGGAAGGGGATCGGCAGCTGCCGGAAGTCATGGGTCTGGCGGGCGTTGGCGACGATGCGGCGGAACAGCGCCTCGACCTGGTGCGTCGGCACGATGCCGGCGGGCGCGACGATGCCGCCGTCCTTGACGCCGAATTCGAAGCCCATGGTGAAGATGAAGTCGAGCTGCTTGCGATGAAACGGCACGTCCTCCCGCGGCGCGCTCTTCAGGGTCTCCTTCCAGTTAACCTCTGAGACCACCTTTTCGAGGGCATCCGCCGAGAGGCCGGTCGCATAGGCCGCGCCGACGATCGCCCCCATCGAGGTGCCGGCAATGCAGTCCACCGGCACGCGCATTTCCTCCAGCACCTTGATGATGCCGATGTGGGCGCCGCCCTTGGCGCCGCCGCCGCCCAGCACCAGGCCGATGCGCGGACGCCCGCCCGCGGCGGCCTGCGGCGCGTCGGCCGCAACGCCCGGCGGCGATGCCAGGAGCAGGCTCGCGGCGAGCGCGAAGGGCGCGCACGCCGGGCGGACGGCGGCGTCCCACGATCCGACCCGGGTGATGGCGAGATGCGGCAGGAAACGCTGAATCATGGTCTTGTCCTCGGGCAGAAAAGGAAGCGGCAAGCAATGCACCGCCCGCACTGTGCGGCTAAGCCATGGGATTGTAAGCGACGGAATGCGCCGTCAGCCCCGGAAGGGTGGTTTTTTTGGGTTTATTTGCGGGCCGGCGGCGCCTGCCCGGGCAGGCAGCCCGCGACAGGGGGATCCCCCGCCTGTGCCGCTAGGCCGGCATCCTGAACCTGAGGTCCAGAGTGGCCGCATTCCGGTCACCGCAGGTGCGTCCGGGCTCACGAATGAGGGACGCTCGCAAAAGTGACGCTTTGGTCCGCAGCCAATGCCAAGTCATTGGTTCAAGGAATGGTTGACCTTGGCGAACACGGCAGGGGAAATCTTGAAGCCGGGCGGGATGCCGCGAGAATGGCCTAGAACAACTGCTCCTGGCTGGCCATCGCCTCGTCGAGCCGCGACTGCATGCCGGCGATTCTACGCCGGAACTCCTGCAGGTCAAAGCCGCCCGGCAGCTTGATGGAGAGCAGTTCGTGGGCGAGGTTGAGGGCCGTCATGACGGCCAGGCGCTCGCCGGTGGATTTGGTCTTCGCGCCGATCTCGCGCATCTTTTCGTCGACGAAGGCCACTGCGCCTTGCAGGGCTTCACGCTCGTCCGGGGTGCAGGCGACGCGGTATTCGCGCCCCATGAGGACGATGTCCAGGGTGTTGGCTTCCTTCCGGCTCATTGCTCGGGCACCTGCTCCATGAGGGATTCCAGACGCTCGCAGGCGGTGTCGATTTTCTCGTTGAGGCGGTTGCGCTCGACTTCGAGGCCGGCCACGCGCGTGCGCAGTTCCTGGTTTTCCGTGCGCAGGTTCTGGCACAAGGAAATGAATTGCTCGATGCGCTCTTCGAGCGCGAACAGGTCCCGATCCATCGCGACAAGCTAACCAAAAAGCAGTTTTTCGTCAAGCAATAACAGGGAATTCTGAATGTCGTTTGTAATGCCGTGGCGTGCCGCGGGGACTGACTTCGGGTTTTCTCGCTATAATCCGTGGCGTCGTGTGGTTTTTCCACGCGGCATCCTGTTCCAGGTGCTCCGCCGGCCTTCCGCCGGCGGGTTAAACGGGAACGAGGTGCGCCAGCCCAAGCTGGCAATGCCTCGGCTGCCCCCGCAACGGTAAGCGAGTGCGGGTCCGCCACACAGCCACTGAGCGAATGCTCGGGAAGGCGGCGGATCAAGACTTGCGAGCCCGGATACCGGCCTCGGACAGACCAGTACGGAATCGCCGCGGGGGTGCGGCCACCGGCTCCGGGCCCGCGCCCGCACCGACCGAAGCTCCCCCGGATATTCCGTTTTTGCGAGATTGTCCGGCAGCGGGGACGCAGGCCGGAAAGGGAGCCTTTCACATGCACTTCAAGCAACGTGCCCTTGCGATCGCATTGGGCAGCCTTTTCATTTCCGGTCTTGCCGTCGCCGAGGACGAGGCGGCGGTCATCGTCAGCGCGACCCGCTTCGCCGAGGCGGATCCGCGCGTGCCGGCCAACATCACGGTGATCACGCGCGGGGACATGCGCGACACGCCGGCGACCAACCTGCCCGACATCCTGAGAACCGCCGCCGGCGTCGACGTGCGCACCCTCTACGGCAGCCTGGGCGTCGATGCCACGGTCGACCTGCGCGGCTTCGGCGAGACGGCTACCAGCAACAGCCTCATCCTGCTCGACGGCCAGCGCCTCAGCCCGATCGACATGGGTTCGGTCAGCTGGTCGGCGATCCCGCTTGAGAGCGTGCAGCGCATCGAGATCATCCGCGGCGCCGGCACGGTGCTGTACGGCGACCGCGCCAGCGGCGGCGTCATCAACATCGTCACCGACAAGTCCGGCCGTCCGCGCGCCGCCGCCACGGCGAGTGCCGGCAGCTTCGGCCGCAGCGGCCTCGATGTCCATGGCGCGGGCGGCGGCGACCGCGGCTATTTCAACGTCTTCGCCCATTACGCCGACAGCAACGGCTGGCGCAGGAACGGCCAGCAGGACCAGCAGTCGCTCTCCGGCCGCGCCGGACTGTACCTCGGTGCCGGCGAGCTGTTCGTCGATTACGCCGCCTACAAGGATTCCTCCGGCCTGCCCGGCTACCTGACCACGACTGCCTATCATGCCGACCCGCGCGCCAGCGCCACGCCCTCCGACTGGCAGAAACGCGACGGCACCCGCCTGCGCCCCGGCGTGAAGCTGCCGCTGACCGATGCGCTGACGCTCGAGGCGGAAGTGTCGACCGAGGGCGAAGACCAGCATGCCAACTACGCTTCCTTCGGCAGCCGCTCCGATCGCAACAAGGACATGCTGTCCTTCACGCCGCGGCTGCGCTGGCGCCACGGCCTGGGCGGCCTGGGCAGCGAAACCGTGCTCGGCCTGGACTACTACGACGGCGACGTGGATGCCCGCTATTCGACGGCCCCGCGCCAGAAGGCCTCGCAGACCAGCAGCGCCGCCTATTTTCAGAACGTCACCAGCCTGAGCGAGGCCTGGGCGCTGACGCTCGGCGTGCGCAGCCAGCGCCTGGAGCAGGATGCCCACCAGGACGCCTATCCGCCATGGTTCTCGCCGGCTGTGGACGGCAGCGCCACGCGGCGGCGCAATGCCTGGGATCTCGGCGCGAGCTACAGCGGACAGGGCTGGCGCGCCTACGGCAAGGCTGGCACCACCTTCCGCTTCCCCAACACGGACGAGCTCTTCGGCTTCAGCGCGATTCTCGGCGTGCCGGTGTTCGCCGGCGACCTGAAGCCGCAGCACGGCACGATCATCGAGCTGGGCGGCAGCTTCGCGCTCGGGCCGCTGCAGGGCAGGGCCTCGCTTTACCGCATGCGGCTGGAGGACGAGATCGGCTACGACGGCGCGTCAGGCAGCAACGTGAATTTCGATCCGACGCGCCGGCAGGGTTTCGAGGCCGAGCTCGACTGGCGCATCGTCGAGCGCCTCAAGGTGAAGCTGGCCTATGCATGGACGGACGCGGAATTCCGCGACGGACCCTACGACGGCAATCGCGTCCCGCTCGTGCCGGGCAACAAGGCCACGCTCCAGCTCGCCTGGGACGCCGGGCGCGCGGGCAGCTATGCCGCGTTGGTGAACTACGTCGGTGAGCGGCGCTACAGCGGCGACTACGACAACGTCCGCGGCATGCTGTCCGGCATCACCACGCTGGACCTGCAGGCCGCCTGGGCCTTCGCGCCGTGGACCGTCACGGCGCGGCTGCTCAACGCCCTCGACAAGCGCTATGCGCCCTATGCCGGCTATTCGCCCTGGATCGCCGACCATTACTACTATCCGGCCGACGGGCGCAGCTTCTTTCTCAGCGCCCGCTACGACTTCAGATAGGAAAAGTCAGCCGTGCCGACACGCCGCCGCGCCCTGCTGGTGATCCTGCTCCTGGCC
>CAJPFL010000075.1 GCA_905339315.1 Rhodocyclaceae bacterium | reverse complement strand
CACCACGCCGGTAATCAGCGGCACCGGCGACAGCACCAGCACGTCGACCGGGTCGCCGTCGTCGGAAATCGTGTGCGGGATGTAGCCGTAGTTGCAGGGGTAGTGCATGGCCGTCGACATGAAGCGGTCGACGAACATGGCACCCGTCGCCTTGTCGACCTCGTACTTGATCGGATCGGCATTCATCGGGATTTCGATGATGACGTTGAAGTCGTTGGGGATGTCGCGCCCCGAGGTCACGCGATCGAGGTTCATGGTTCGTTCTCTGTGGGGAAAGCGCTGATTATACGGACACCAACTCGGCTTGTGCGCCGCAGCATCGTGAGCAAGGGGGCGCCGCTCAGGGTAATCGCATTTATCCAGCCGGTTGACGGTTCAGGCTTTGGGTGAGGTAGTCATCATCCTTGGCGGCCCAGCGGCGCCTGCGCAGGAGTCTGAATTTAGGCGAGGAGGTATCCTGCCGCTGCAATGCCGGCCGTGCGTTCACCGTCTCTTTGCTTCGCGCCCCCCCGCCGCTGAATCCGGAGCCGAGGCATGGCAAGCGCAGGCCTCTCCATGGGCGGCCGCCACCAGTTCATGCAGGATGCCGCACTCGGCGGCGACGTGCCCCGCCTCGCAGCGTGACCGCAGCGCCGCGAGCTGTTTCTCAAGGGCGCGCATCGACTTGAGCCGCGCCCGCACCCGTGCCAGCTGCGCTTCGATGAGCCGGTTGATGTCGCCGCAGTCGGCGTCGGGCCGGTCGACGAAGTCCAGCAGCCGCCGGATCTCGGCCAGCGGCACGTCGAGCGCCCGGCAATGCCGGATGAAGGCCAGCCGCTCGAGGTGCGCGGCGCCGTAGGCGCGATAGCCGTTGAGCGCCCGCGCCGGCGGCGGCAACAGTCCCGCCTTCTCGTAATAGCGGATGGTTTCGCCATCCACGCCGGCCGCCCGGCCGAGTTCCCCGATGCGCATGTCGACTCCTTCTGCATGACTGGATTCATTGTAGGCGCTTGACCCTGGAGCGGCTACAGGGTTTTCAATATCGACGCCGCCTAGACAGGCGGAGCGAATCACTTTACCAAGGAGGGCGAAATGAAACGACTGATGACATACGGTACAGCAGCGTTATTCGCGATGACGGCGCCCGTCGCCGTTGCCGCCGATGCGCCGGCCGGCAAGAGCGCCCAGGCCAAGCCTGACACGGCGGAGTTCGACCGGCAGATGGCGCAGGCGCAGGAGAACATGAAAAGAATGCAGGAGCAGATGGACAGGCTGCGCCAGACGCAGGATCCGCAGGCGCGGCAAAAACTGCTGCAGGAGCACTGGGCAACCATGCAGAACAACATGCAGCTGATGCAGGGCATGTGGGGGCCGGGCATGATGGGCTGCTGCGCCGGCGGCCCGATGATGGGCATGGGCGGCCACATGATGGGCGGCCCGATGTGGGGGGACTACCGCCGCATGACGCCGGAGCAGCTGCGGCAGCGCCAGTACATGATGGAGCGCTACATGCCAATGCAGCAGATGATGATGGATCACATGATGCAGCATCAGCATTGGATGTGGCCGCCGCCGCAGAAGTAGCGCACGGGAAGGACACGGCTCATGAAGCAATCGGTATTCGTCATCGGCAACATGGATTGCCCGACCGAGGAGGCGCTGATCCGCAAGCGCCTCGCCTCGGTGCCGGGCATCGGCGAACTGGCGTTCAACCTGATGGAGCGGCGGCTCACCGTCGGCCACACGCTGTCCGACGAGCAGCCCATCCTCGGCGCGCTGCGCGAGATCGGCATGCAGGCGGGCCCGGTGCAATCGGTGCAATCCGGCGCCTGCACCCGCTGCGAGGCGGATGGGGCACCGGTCGTCCCCGCCAGGACGTGGGCGCTCATGGCCGTCTCGGGCATCGCCGCCGTCGGTGCCGAAATCCTCGCCTGGTCGGGCGCCGCTGAAACCTCGGCGCCGGTGGTCGCGCTGGCCCTGCTCTCGATCGCCACGGGCGGCCTCGGCACGCTGAAGAAGGGCTGGATCGCCCTGAAGACCCTCACCCTCAACATCAACTTCCTGATGAGCGTCGCCGTCATCGGCGCCGTGGCCATCGGCGAGTGGCCGGAAGCGGCGGTGGTGATCTTTCTGTTCGCGCTGGCCGAGCTGATCGAGACGCTGTCGCTGGAACGGGCCCGCAACGCGATCCGCGGCCTGATGGCGATGGCCCCGGAAACGGCGACGGCGCGGCTGGACAGCGGCGAATGGGCCGAGCTGCCGGCGGCCGAGGTCGGGATCGGCCGGACCGTGCGCGTGAAGCCCGGCGGGCGCATTCCGCTGGACGGCGTGGTGACGGCGGGCGCCAGCGCGGTAAACCAGGCGCCCATCACCGGCGAGAGCATCCCGGTGGAGAAGACGCCCGGCGATGCGGTGTTCGCCGGCACGCTGAACGAACGCGGCGCCTTCGAGTTCCGCGTGACGGCCAACAAGGGCAGTACCACGCTCGACCGCATCATTCGCGCGGTGCAGGAAGCGCAGGGACAGCGCGCGCCGACGCAGCGTTTCGTAGACCAGTTCGCCCGCTACTACACGCCGGCGGTGGTGGTCTTCGCCCTATTGGTGGCAACGCTGCCGCCGCTCTTCTTCGACGCAGCTTTCCAGGACTGGCTCTACAAGGCGCTGGTGATGCTGGTGATCGCCTGCCCCTGCGCCCTGGTGATCTCGACGCCGGTCACGGTGGTGAGCGGACTGGCGGCGGCGGCCCGCCATGGCATCCTCGTCAAGGGCGGCGTGCATCTGGAAAACGGCCGCCGCATCAAGGCCGTCGCACTCGACAAGACCGGCACACTGTCCCACGGCCGGCCGCAGCTGACCGACGTGGTGCCGCTGGTCGACAAGTCCCCCGACGAACTGCTGCAGCTGGCCGCCAGCGTGGATGCGCATTCCGAGCACCCGGTCGCCGCCGCCCTCGTCGCCGCCTGGCAGGAACCGGGGCGCGCCCTGCTCGACGTCGCCGGCTTCGAGTCGCTCACCGGCCGCGGCGCCAAGGGCATCGTGGCGGGCCGGCTGCATTACGTCGGCAACCACCGCCTGGTGGAAGAACTCGCCATCTGTGGTCCGCAGGTCGAAGCGGTGCTCCAGCGCCTGGAGCGGGAGGGCAAGACGGCGGTGGTGCTCGCCACGGAGCAGGAACCGCTGTGCGTGCTCGGCGTGGCCGACACGCTGCGCGGCCACAGCGCCGAAGCGATCCGCGATCTGCATGCGCTCGGCGTGGTTTCGGTGATGCTCACCGGCGACAATCCGACCACCGCCCGCGCCATCGCCGACCAGGCCGGCATCGACGACGCCCGCGGCAACCTGCTGCCCGAGGACAAGCTCGCCGCCATCGACGACCTCATCGCCCGCCACGGCGCGGTCGGCATGGTGGGCGACGGCATCAACGACGCGCCGGCACTGGCCAAGGCCTCCATCGGCTTCGCCATGGGCGCGGCCGGCACCGACACCGCCATCGAGACCGCCGACGTGGCGCTGATGGACGACGACCTGCGCAAGCTGCCGCGCTTCATTGCGCTCAGCCGAAGCACCTCGCGGGTGCTGTGGCAGAACATCGCGCTCGCCCTCGGCATCAAGGCGGTGTTCTTCGCCCTGGCGCTCGCCGGCCAGGCGACGCTGTGGATGGCGGTGTTCGCCGACATGGGGGCGAGCCTGCTGGTGGTCGGCAATGGATTGCGGTTGCTGAACGCCACCGGATCGAAGGCGCAGGCATGAGTGGGACGCCTCGGCAAGAAGAGGAGACGGAGCGGCTGTTGCAGCCGACCGCCTTGCTCGACTACCGGCATCCCGATCTTGAGGCGCTGATCCGCGCGCGGGGCTGGCGCGCCCTGCCCGAGTTCGAGCGCATCGGCGCCATTTACGATTTCGTGCGCGACGAGATTCCCTTCGGCTACAACCTCACCGACGATCTGCCGGCCTCGCAGGTGCTGGCCGACGGCCTTGGCCAGTGCAACACCAAGGGCACGCTGCTGATGGCCCTGCTGCGCGGCTGCGGCATCCCGTGCCGCGTGCATGGCTTCACCATCGACAAGGCGCTGCAGAAAGGCGCGGTCACCGGCATCGCCTACCGGCTGGCGCCGCGCAGCATCGTGCACAGCTGGGTGGAAATCCGCTTCGACGGGCGCTGGGTGAACCTCGAAGGCTTCATCCTCGACAAGCCCTACCTGCGGCGGCTGCAGCAGCGTTTCGCCGGACAGCGCGGGGCGTTTTGCGGCTTCGGCGCGGCGACGCCCGACCTGCAGAATCCGCCGGTCGACTGGCAGGGCGCCGACACTTACATCCAGAAGGACGGCATCGACCACGATTTCGGCGTCTTCGACAGCCCGGACGCGTTCTATGCCCGCCACGGCGCGAACCTGAGCGGCCTCAAGCGCTGGCTGTTCCGGAATTTCGTCCGGCACTGGATGAACCGCAATGTCGGCCGCATCCGCGCCGGCGCGCGATTGCCCTCAGGCCCCATCATGGATACAATCCCCCGGCGATGAAACGGCTCGTACTCCTGTTCCTCATGATGATGCTGCCGATCCAGTTCTCCTGGGCCGGCGTGAGCGTCTATTGCCAGCACGAGACGGGCGCCGCCGCGCAGCATGTCGGCCATCACGACCACCAGCACCGGCAATCGCTCGACACCGGCGACGACGGCGGCGCCCCCGGCAAGGCGCACGCCGACTGCGGCTACTGCCACCTGGCGCACAGCTGCGCCGCCGTGCCGGCCGTCTCGACGCCGGCTTTCATCTGCGACGGCATGGCGATCGACCCGCAGCCCGTCACTCCCCGCTCCTACTTCCCGGACGGCCCCGAGCGGCCCAACTGGATGCGTTCCGCCTGATCCGGCGGAACGCCTGACGTTTTCCCTCTGACGTTTTTTCCCGCGCCTTGCGCGGCCGCGTTCCGTCGGTTTTCTCCCCGATCCACCAACCGGAGATTTCGACGAGTCATGTTTTCGATCACGCATGAAACCCGCGGGCGCCTGGCCCGCATCGCGGCGTCGCTGGCGCTCTCGCTGCCGGCCCTGGCCGCGACGGCAACCGAACCGCCGTTGACCCTGGAACGCGCCTGGCAGCTCGCCGAACAGGCCAACCCCGCCCTCGGGGCGGCCCGGGCCAACCTGGCCGCCGCCGAAGGACAGCTCGACGACGCCCGCGCCCTGCTCTGGAACAACCCGCAGCTCGCCGCCGAGCGCGCGCGGCGCCGGGTGCCGCAGACCGGCGCCGGCGACGACACGCAGCGCGAATGGCGGGCGGAACTCAGCCAGGCGCTGGAGATCGCCGGCCAGCGCGGGCACCGGCGCGAGGCCGCCGAGCAGGATCTGGCGGCACTCAAGGAGCTCATCGAGGAGACGCGCCGCCAGGTGCGGGCCGAGGTCGAGCAGAAGTTCGTCCGCGTGCTCGGTCTGCAGCAGCGCGCCGTCATGGAGGCCGCGCTCGTCGGCCTCATCCGCGACAACACCGGCATCGCGCGCAAGCGCTTCGAGGCGGGCGAGGACACCAGACTCGACAGCAACCTCGCCGAAGTGGAACTGGGCCGCAGCGCCAACCAGCTCGACGGCGTGCGCGAACAGCTCATCCAGGCCCGCGCCGAACTCGCCGCGCAGCTGCAACTTCCGGCCGAAACCCTGCCCGAGGCACAGGGCGCGCTGACGACTACAGGCGCTTTCCCCTACACCCTGGACCAGCTGCTGGCGGCGGCGGCCGAGCGGCCCCGGCTGCGCGCGCTCGACCACCGCGAACAGGCCGCCCGCAGCCGGCTCGACCTGGAGCGCGCCGCCGTCTGGCCGGACGTCACCGTGGGCGTTTTCTCCGGCCGCGAGGGCCCGGGAGAGGCACGCGAGCGCATCGCCGGCGTCTCTATCTCGCTACCCCTGCCGCTGTTCCGCCGCAACGCGGGCGGCATCGGCAAGGCGAACACGGAACTCGACCAGGCGCGGATCGAGCGGCAGGCCGCCGTGCGCGACACGCGCGCAGCCGTGCTCGCCCTCTGGCAGAAGCTCGGCAGCCTGCGCGCACGCACGGAGCGGCTGGAGCGAACCGTCCTGCAGCGCCTGCAGGAAAACCAGCGCCTGTCCACCGCCGCCTACCGCGCCGGCGAGATCGGCCTGACGCAATTGCTGCTGGCGACCCGGCAGGTCCTGGATACCCGGCGCGAAGTGCTGGAGGCCGCCACCGACTTCGCCCTGACGCGCATCGAGCTGGAACTGGCGGCGGGCTGGCGAGGCGGGCAATGAAGCCGGCCGCGTCGCAGCGGCGCACTTTCGAGAACACGCACAACGCAAATACAACGGATCGAACGACATGAAGAACATATTCCATCGGGCCGTCCTCGCGGCCCTCTGCCTGGCCGCCCTGGCGCTGGCCGGCTGCGAGAAAAGTCAGTCGCCGCAGGACGGCGCGCAGAAGCGCGCCGCCGCCGAAAAGGCCGGCGACAGGCACGATCACGATGCCGCAAAGGGCGACGCGCATGGGGACGAGCACGGCGAGGAAGAGCAGCTCCGGCTCAACGCCGAGGAGATCGCCGCCGCCGGCATCCGGACGGAAGAACTGGCGGAGCAGGAAATCAGCGAACAGCTGGTGCTGACGGCCACCATCCGCCCCAACCAGGACCGCATCGCCCATGTGGCGCCGCGCGTGCCGGGGCGCATCGTCAAGGCCGCCGTCAATCTGGGCGATGCCGTCAGGGCCGGGCAGACGCTGGCGGTGCTCGACAGCCTGGAAGTGGGCGAGGCGCACTCGGCCTGGCTGCAGGCACGCACCGCGCAGGCACTGGCCAAGGCCGACTTCGAGCGCGCCGAAGCGCTCCACAACGATCAGATCATCGCGCGCAAGGACCACTTGCGTTCCCACGCCGAATACGAAAAATCGAAGGCGGCGCTCGCCGCGGCGGCGGACCGGCTGCGCATGCTGGGCGTGAGTCCGCCGCTGTCATCCGATGGCAAGGCGGTGTCGGCCTTTCCGCTGACGACGCCGTTCGCCGGAACGGTGATCGAGAAGCACGCCATCCTCGGCGAGCTGGCCCAGCCGGACAAGGCGCTGTACACCGTGGCCGATCTCTCGAAGCTGTGGATCGAGGCCAACCTGTTCGAG